>CBRAFJ010000001.1:0-39270 GCA_967755195.1 uncultured bacterium
GACCTTTGGCTCCGCAAGCCAACGCTCTATCCAGCTGAGCTACGGGTGCATGTCGTAGCCTGTCGGCACTTTCGTACTATCAGGCCACGTCTGTAGTAGAAAGTACCTTCTTACCATGCGGCAAGAACAGGGGGTATTGTAGCACAGATATCAGGGGTAGACAACACTTTGCGGGGGACTAGAAACGGATGCGCTCTGCGAAACGGTCGATGATGCTCAGATCTAACTGTTGCATCGGTAATACCGAGCCCAGAACATCAACAATCATCTCGGCCTGGTCTGGAGGCAAAAAAACGCTCACCATAGGCATGAAACGCTTGTGTGGCACCAGACGTACCGAGTGCATTGCACCCTCCTGAACTATGCCGAAAAACTTGAAATCGTGCAGGTTAAAGTGTTTTTGGTCGATAGTGATACCGCGGTCCGACAGGGAATAGTTAACCATGTGCGGCGGGCGTCTGCCGATAACGATGATAGCTACTGCCATCACGACGACCAATACGCCAAAAGTCCAGCTTTTCATCAGGAACCAGTCTAGAACTAGAAGTACGCTAGTGATCCCTAGCAAAGCCAAGAACCAAACGACACTTTTTTCGTAGTGCACGAATTCAGACGCTTGCCAGGTAATCGCCTCTTCCGGTTCAGCACGGGGAGCCGGAGCTTCGGTGACTACTGGTTGCTCTGGTTCCGCCGCGGGCTGGTAAAAGTTGTCACTTTGCTCTGGTTGCATGGGCTAATTATAGCACGAGCTCATTGGTCAGCAGATGCTACAATCAACTCATGCTACGCGCCTATTTAACCCAAATATCTCCCAGTACATGGCTGAAACTACTTGGTATCGTTACTATGACTATCGACCACGTCGGTATGGTGTTCTTTCCCGACCAGATAGCGTGGCGCTTAGTGGGCCGCCTGGCGCTGCCGATATTTTTGTTCGGAATAGTTGAAGGCAACCGCCACACAAGCAGTCACGGTAAATACATCAGCCGACTGCTGGTCTGTGGAATCATATCTCAGCCGATATTTAGCGCCGTTGCAGGCACGACGATGTTAAACATATGTTTCAGCCTAGCCCTCGCTCTCGGCATGCTGTACTGGCTCGATAAGATAAAAGGGGATTTGGGGCGAACAATGGTAGTCATAGCGACGATGATGGTCGCTTGGTTGTTCAATGTCGACTACGGCATTTACGGTGTCTTGTTTACGCTCGTCCTATGGGCAGCTAGTCAAAAGTCGCTGTTTGCCTCAGTGAGCCGAAAAAAGCAGGCTCTAGCTATAGTACTGTTAGTGGCAGGTTTCCATCTGTTCGTACTGGTTGAAACTCAGTTAGTTGGGCTACTGGGGTCAGCGAGATTCGGCCTGCGGCAAACTCTGGCCGTCGTCAGTGTCGCCCTTATCGCCTATGTGGCGTTTATATTGCCACCTCGTCCTCGTAAACCACGGAAACCAGCCGTAACTACAACGGATAAGATTACCCGAGGTGTGAGCAGATACGCTTTTTACGCCTACTATCCGCTACATTTGGCAATCATCGGGCTAGTCTATACCTGGCTACACAGCTAAAGGGCTCGACTATCAGCCTGACCTCTGGTAAAATATCTGAGTTATCCTCGTGGAGAGGTGACCGAGTGGTTGAAGGTAACGGTCTTGAAAACCGTCGTGCCGGAAACGGTACCGAGGGTTCGAATCCCTCCCTCTCCGCCACGATAGAACTTGTTGCCCCAACCCGATGAAAATTTGCAATTTTCATCGAGAGGAGTAACAACGGATGCAGCGAGCTTTTGGAACTTGTTCCAAAACGAGCAAGCAATAGTGTGTTACGACGAGGAGCTACGAGCGTAGTTCCGACCGTATCATACGGAGGAGTACCCAAGTGGCTGAAGGGGACGGTTTGCTAAATCGTTAGTACGGAGAGATCTGTAGCGGGAGTTCGAATCTCCCCTCCTCCGCCAGAGAAAGAGCCAGACGAGTGGTCTGGCTTTTTCTATTGTTCAGGCTGTCGGGCAACTATCGCCACGTATACTTGTTTGGCACCATTTTCGCGCAACTTTTTTACACACGCCTGCAGGGTAGCACCGGTTGTACATATATCGTCCACTAGCAGAACGGTCTCTGGGACATGGCCACGTACATCTAATCCTTCGGCAGCGGTTTTTAGGCGTTCGGAGCGTGTTTTGAAATGCTGCGTCCCGCCACTAGTGCGATGGAGCACTGGTGCTACCGGCATGCGACGTTTTTTGGCAAACGCACGGACAATTAGCATAGTGTGGTCAAAGCCGCGTACTCGACGATGTGACGGCGCCGTCGGGACTGGGACAATAGCAACATTAGAGGGCAGCAGGGGCAATCGCTCATGGAGTAACTGAGCACAAACCGGTGCTGCCTGACGGACAGAATGAAACTTGTATTGGTCGAGTAGGGCTTTTAGCTGGCCGCTACGCTCACTAACCGACCAGCCGCCCGATACACCCCACGCTTTACGGCAACGAGTGCAGATGTTGTCGTTTCCGGTTGGTTTGCTACATACCAAGCAAAGTGCATAGGGCTCCGATACGATGTCGTTTTTACAAACTTCACACAATACAGACCCTAGATATCCACAGCTGCAACAGGAGTGGGGAGCAAACGGTGAGAGTAGGGTATCAAGCATTGTAGTTTTTACGTTTCCTTAGAGGTATTATTGCAGAATTTTGACAAACTAGGCTATACTATGTTGGACATACGTCAAAGCCTACGAAGTGGAGGAGAACTAATGGCAAGAGGACAAAAACAGAATGACGATCTTCTTATGGAAGATGAGCTAGCGGCCGCATTCTTGACTGACGATGCTCCGGTTGAGGAGCCCCAAACTGATGAAACCGCACAAGTTGCCGACGATAGCTGGGAAGACGAAGAGGCAATGCCAGGACAGCTAGCTGTTGATGTATACGAGACCGAAGAAAGGCTCGTTATCAAAGCTCGCACTGCTGGTGTTAACAAATCTGATCTAGATGTCAGCATCTCTGACGGCATACTAACCATATCTGGCACATTGTCTAGTGGTGACGACTCAGCTGCAACACAGTGGCACATCCAGGAATGTTACTGGGGTGAGTTCAGCCGTACTCTAGCACTACCAGTACAGGTAAAAGAGGACGAAGTAGAAGCAGTTCTAAAAGACGGCGTTCTGACTATCAGCTTTACAAAAATAAAGACCGAGTCAGCTCGCAAGATCGAGATCCAATAGTTACCATTTCGTAGGTGGGACGAACTAGTTAAAACACCGTTCTTTAGAGCGGTGTTTTAATATTGGTGACCAAAAAAACAGTCGGTGCTAAAGGGTGGATAGCTCGAGGCTAGTGGGCAATTTCTTATCGAGAAATGAATAGGCTGTATTTTACATACAGCCTATGAGTCTCGCAGATAAAAATTGTTCAATAGTCCGAGATATACGCTCGACCGCTATCGAGCAGAGGTGCCAGCAAGTGCTTGGGTAACAAAGTTAACTGCAGCGTAAGCCAGGAAGGCAACGACTATACCAACTATCGCGTATAGTATAGTGTTTTTCGCGGCCGTGACCTGCGACTGGTCGCCACCAGAGATAACGTAACGGATACCGCCGATGATCAGCATGATGACGCTAATAGCACCAACCAAAAACAGCATAACGTTGGTCACGCGACCAAATATACTGCTTTCACCGCCGAACAGGTCAGCAGGCTGCTCGTTGCCGCGTGCACAATCAGCGCCAGAGGCGATCGACAGATTGTTCGGGTTGCACGAGGCTGCCGAAACGCTAATATCGTTTACCAGTACAGCTGCGGCGCCTAGAACAGCAACTGCCAAAAGGGCAGCCGACGCACTTTGGAAAAGTGTTTGTATACGTTTTTTCATACCCTATTTATAACATAGCCACCCCTGAAAGGCAAAAACAAACAGCCCCGATTTCCGAGGCTGTTTGCGTACTTTGTAGCTGGATTTTTTATTGGCCAGCGAGTGAGTTGGTAACAAAGCTAACCGCAGCGTAGGCTAGGAAGGCGATGATGATACCAATGATCGCGTAAAGGATGGTGTTCTTTGCGCTAGTGACCTGAGCCTGGTCACCCTGACTGATAACGTAACGGATACCACCGATGATCAGCATGATGACTGAAACAGCACCGATCAGGAAGAGCAGGATGTTAGTAACAGTCTGGAAGATACTTCCTTCACCGAACAGGTCGTCCGGAGTACTTTCGCTGTTGCTACACTCAGCACCAGCGGCGATGCCCTGAGAAACATCGTCACAGCTAGCAGCGTATGCAGGCGTGGTTACGAATGCCAAACCAAGTACGAGAGCTGGAACTAGCAGCAGACCTTGGCTGATTTTTTTAATGATAGACTTCATGAAAAAAGTTCTCCTTAGTTTTTGTCGTATAAATACAGTTTTAGTTATAGCAGACTTATCTTATCTCGCCAACAACCCAGTTAACTATCGCAAATGCCATCATGGCTACTACTAGACCGATAACAGCGTAGAGAATAGTGTTACGCGCACTCGATACTTGAGAGGAATCGCCCTGACTAGTAACAAAACGAATGCCGCCGAGAATGATGAAAATGACCGATATAACACCGATAATGAACAGTAGTAGGTTGATAATGTTCGTGATGGTACTAGTAAAGTCACCAGCGCGATTACCACCTTCATTACCACCGACAGAGTTGATACCCTGTTGAACTTCGTTAGAGTTCGCCATCGCCACGGAAGACTGTAGACTGACCGTAAATGACGCCAGGCCAATGACCATCGCAAGTGCTGCTAACGAGCGAGTGATAGTTTGTATAAATCGTTTCATTTCTTTCTCCTTTACCTTTCTAAATACGGCCAATAACCCAGTTAACGATCGCAAATGCCATCATAGCAACAACCAGGCCAACTATAGAGTATATTACCGTGTCGCGGCCGCTATTCACCATCTTTGGATCACCGTTACTGGTAGTAAATCGGATAGCACCTACTATGATCATGATAACTGCAACGATACCTATAACAGTCAGCAGCAAGTTAATGACGTTTCTCATCAGCGTCCAGACGCTGTCATCACGACCCTGGCAAACGGCAGTGTTGGCGCTAGCACCACTACACGACTGCCAGATGTCGATAGCACTAGCTGGTTCAGCGACAAAAGCGGCAGTCGCTAGACTAACCACAGCTAAAAGTGATATTAGAAACTTTTTCATTGATCCTCCTTACCCGGCAAACCTTCCGAGTATTAACTGAACTATAGCAAATCCCATGATGACAAACACTAGACCGACTATCGAATAGATGATGGTATTGCGAGCATTCTTAACTTTGCCTGGGTCACCTTGGCTGATGGTAAACATTACGCCGCCGATGATAACAAAGATAACCGCTACAACGCCTGCGATAGGGAAGATGATGTTGTTTAATATGGCTGCCACCTGACCCTGACCAGCAGCAACATTTGGTAGACCGAAGCCAGTTCTTCCACCGGATATAGATGTAGCTATGACGTTCACAATGGCGGTAGACGCCAGGGCAACACCAAGTCCGATGACAGCGTTTATGATAGCCTGTTTGGCTCCTTGGGTAGCAGAAGGGTCACCGCGACTCTTCATGTAGCGGAAACCGCCCCACATGATGAAACCAACCGCCGCATAGCCAACAACGTGTAGCAGCATCTCGACGACATTTAGGGCGATGACCCAGATGTCGTTCAGGTTATCTATCGTGACAGATCGACAATCGTTACTGACATTGCTGTACCAAGCGGGAAGAGTTAGGATACCCGAAGAACAAGCACGGGCCTCGACTGGTGGCACAAAAACCACTCCAACCATCACTAGGGCAGCGAAGAACGAAGCCGCAGCCTTTTTCAATATATCTAGCATTATAGTAATCCTCCCGGTACGAGCGCGTTCACGAGCGCCCAACCAAATATAAACAGCAACAGACCTATAACGGCATTTACTATGATAGTTATAGCTTGTTTAGTCTTAGCGGCGTCACCGTTACTAGATATGTACATCAGTGCACCCCAGACGATACCACCAACAACTGCTATACCGACACCGATAGCCAAGAAATTAGTGATCTGCAGGACTATCGACATCGCAGGGTTACCACCTGTGGTGTTACACCTTATTATGTTAGTTTCTATGTCACTACATGACTTGTTAAAGTTCGTAGCCGAAGCAGTACTAAAAGGCAGCAGGGCAGCAGCTACGGCAACAACCAGTAGTAACGGAACAAGTTTGTAATGTATTTTTGTTATAGTCTTCATTTCATATACCTTATCTAAAAATATCCCATATATCCGCACTACTTGCAACAGATAAGTCGCTTGTATTAGCTGGTCGGCTGTAGGATAATTTTAGGGAGTAACGCACTCATACATATATATGCGAAAAATATCAAAACTTCTCTTTGTTATAACGGCGCTAGCTTTTACGCTGTCGTTTGGCGTAATTTCTAACAGTCCCGTAGCCTACGCTACCAGTGGGGGTGGAGGAAACGAAGAACGCTGTAGCGACTTCTCTGAGGCTAGTGACCGTGAGATGTGTAATGACCAGTACAACGAGTGTCAGGCCGCAACCGGCGGCAACAACTGTATGGAAAGGGCCGTTACATATACCCAGGAAAACGGCACACAGGCACCAGAAGGTGAGGCTGATGTCTGTACGGCAGGTGCCCTAGGTTGGCTCGTTTGTCCAGCTATAGATTTCTTGGCAACCATGAACGACGCAGCATACGCGGCTGTCGAGTCAATGCTGTATGTAAACCCTGTAGCACTAGAGAACGGCGGACCACTGTTTGAGACATGGCAGAGGTTCCGCGACATAGCAAACGCTTTGTTCGTAGTAGCGATACTTGTGATCGTATTTTCTCAGGCAACATCACTAGGTCTGTCTAGTTATGGCGTAAAAAAGCTACTGCCGAGGGTTATAGCGGCAGCTATTTTAGTAAACATATCATTTTTCCTATGCCAGATAGCTATAGATATATCTAACATTATCGGCGTTAGCATACATAGTTTGTTCGAGAGCTTCTATAGTGATAATGACGTCGATATAGACGGTATCAGCTGGGCATCACTGATAACAGGAGTATTGGCAGGTGGCGCTCTGTGGGGCGCTGGAGCAGTTGCGCTTGGTTCTGGTGGAATAATGGCGGCAATGGCGAGCATTCTCCCTTTCCTGGTGACGGCGCTGTTTGCCGTCATAACAGCACTTGTCGTACTAATAGCCCGTCAAGTAATCATCATCCTTCTAGTTGCTCTCTCACCATTAGCGTTTGTAGCCCTTATATTGCCTAACACTCAGAAATACTTCCAGATGTGGCAAAACACCATAACCACCATGCTGGTTATGTTCCCGCTGGTTGCTGCTTTGTTCGCAGGCAGCAAACTGGCTGCAAACATAGTCCTAACATCACCAACATCCGACGGAGATGGGGGTATTAACTTATTCTCTGCCATCGCAGCAATCTGTATGATGTTCATTCCACTGTTTGCTGTGCCTTTTATAGTCAAATTCAGTGGCGGTACATTGGGACGCTTGGCCGGTATGATAAACAATCCTAGCAAAGGACCTTTCGATGCACTGCGTAGGCGGGCAGAAGAAAGCCGAGACCTGGCGCAGAACAGGGCACGCACAAGGGCTCTTAGTAGTGAAAAAGGTAATAATAACAATCCGTTTACGTTTGCAGGCCGGGTTAAACGCAACAACGCACGTAACTATAAGAACAAGCTAGCAAAGGGAATTTACGAAGAGGCAGAGCAAGAAGATATCGCACGACGAGCGTTTAGCAACGAAAATCCTGATTCTGCCAAGAAATTCGCAACCAAAATGGCTGGCTCCGATAACCCAGCATATATAACCGCGGTGCAGGCCAGCGCTAAGTCTACTGTGGATAAGCTCGAGCGTGAAAGTGCGCAGCGACGTGAAATCCTCATAAAGGCGCAGCACGACCCGCGAGAACTGCTACAGAAATCTCAGACTGGATATGTCGAGGCTGTGAAAAATAATGACTTAGCCGGCGCGCGCGCATACCAGAACATCATGCTTAATGGTGGCTCAGCAGGTATAAGTAAACTTGAAGGAGCCATAGAAGCAGCCGAGAAACATACAGACGGAGACCTGTTCCAGAAGCACTCAGAACTGAGCTCGCAACTGCGAAGTGACTTAAACTCTGCAGGACTGAAATCTAAAAACAACGTACTTGCAACCTGGGCGTTTACTCCGAATGCCACTGTCGAGGGTCAGAGAAGAAGCGCTGGTACTTACAATACACTTACTGACGCTGAATTCGTAGGTCAGTCACCCGCCAACATAAAGGCTGCTTTAGCCGCAAATTCTATAACTTCCGAGCGAGCACAAGATATGCTTGACAACCCTAATCTTAGACTTAGCTTTAGCCCTGACAAGCGCGAAATTGTCAAAAACGCAATGAGCGGCCTACCCTCAGGGGCCTCAACTCAAAGTCAAGCAGGCCCCGGCGGCCCGCCTACAGCTGGCCCACCACCTAGCCCTGGTCCAAGCGGCCCTCCTCCTAGTGGAGGCAGTCCAGCCACTCCTCGTGGTCCTTCAGGACCACCTCCGGCCGCACCTCTGGGATATGCTCCAGCTCCCCAGGCGACAGCAGCACCAACGCCCCCACCAGCGCAAGTAGTCCAAGCTCCGGCGCCGGCGACACCTGCTAGCAACCTACCACCAGCTCAACCAGCCCAGCAGGCCACTATAGCTCCTGATGCTCCGCGATACACAGCACCTTACAGCCAAAGTGACATACAAGCGATGGGTTCTGGTGGTATCCGTACCATCATCAGGGAAGTCCCTCAGGGCGCCCAAGGTCTGTCTAACGCCGATATAGCAAAGATTATCAACGCCACGCAAGACCAGTCAGCCATGCAAGATATCAACCAAGAACTGCGGATGGAAAGAAACCGCCGACGAGGTGGTTTCGACCCAACTAGCGGTCCACAGAACCCTCTACCTTAGGTAACCTATGGCAGTATACAAAGTACCCCAAGACGTTGAAGCCGAAGACAAACTGATAGGTCCATTCAGTTTCCGGCAGTTCATATATCTGATAGTTGCAGCTCTCGGCATATTGCTAGCATGGGCGCTGAGCCGTCTATTTATCGGTCTCGCAATCGTTCCGCTGCCGATAATTGTGGCGTTCTTAGCCTTGGCTCTCCCGCTGCGCAAAGACCAGCCGATGGAGACCTACCTGGTGGCTCTACTGAAGTTCTATTTCAAACCTCGTAGTCGTCTATGGGATCCAGAAGGGCAGATATCCCTTGTAAACATCACGGCAGCAAAGGCTACTGAAGGACCGCAACTGAAAGCGCTTCGTGGAGCAGCAGCATCACAACAGCTAGCCTATCTAGCCCAAGTCGTAGACACCCAGGGCTGGGCTTCTCGTGGTGCAACCCAGAACCAGAACCTATCTGACCTGATAGTTGCTGAAGCTGACCAGGCCGAAGACGTCCTAGACGCAAGCAGTGGTGTTGCTCAGGCTCTTGACCAACGTATAGCTCAGTCGGACGATGCACGACGTCAAGCGCTTCGTGAGCAAATGCAGGCAACCAACACGCCGTCACAGCCAAGTCCAGCGCAAACTATATTTGCCACCCCAGAACCGACCCCACAAGCGTCACTACCTACCGATAATGTCGCCTTTAGCCCATACCCAAGCAACATGCACCAAAGGGTGTTGTCACCTGATGGAAAATTGACTCAGGGACAGACATCGAACAAAAATGACCAGCCAGTCATAACTGAGGAAAACAAACCAGCAGAAACTCCTGGTGCTATGGCGGTCTCCCCTGATATAATGAGACTTGCAAACAATAACGACCTTTCTATTAGCGCTATCGCACGCGAAGCGCAACGGCTCAGCGAAGACGACCAAGAAGTCGTCATAACACTTCGCTAGCCATACTCTAGAAAGGGTGGGGGATAAACGGGAACCGTTTACTTATGGATCCGAATAATCAGCAACCAGCTGGACAACCGGCCGCAATGCCGCAAGTACCGCCAACTCCTGGTGTTGCTTCTGGCCCGCAAACACCTCAGAGCGCCAAACCGCGCAACCCTAATAGCACTCAGAACACTCTGTTAATCGCCGAGTTACGCGAAGGCATGGCCATCATGAACGATGGTAGTTTTCGTGCTGTCGTCGCCTGTCAGTCGATAAACTTTGACCTAATGAGTGCTCGCGAACGAGAAGGTGTCGAATACAGCTATCAGAACTTCCTGAACTCGCTATATTTCCCGATACAGATCTTCGTCCGCTCTCAACGCGTTGACATAGGTCCATATCTGGAGCGTCTGGCAAAGATCCGCCGTGACCAGGACAATATGCTGCTAGGTGTACTGATGGACGACTACATGAACTTTATCGACGCTCTTTCACAGGAAACTAACATTATGGACAAAGATTTTTATGTCGTCGTGCCTTACTACCCAATAGGCGATCTGAACGCTTTTACTAGTGGCAGTAAAAGTATTTTCTCGGCAATCATGAAGCCAGACCAGCAAAAAACCGTCACTGTCGACCAAGTCGCCTACACTAAGGCAAAAGAAGAGATATCTAACCGCGTCAACGCCGTCATGAGCGGTCTTTTCCAGATGGGTATAAAGTGTCAGCAGCTGAGCACAAAACAGCTCGGTGAACTGTACTACAACATGTACAACCCGGACACAGCCGTTCGTGAACCGATGGGAGATTTCGAAAACCTGACTAGCACCTATGTCAGCAAGGGAACCGGCCAAGCACCTCAACCACATCTAGACAGGACTCAGCAATAATGGCTTTTGGAAAGAAAAAACAGAGCGCTATAGACATAGCCGAAGCTCAGCGGTTACGCGAGCAACAAGAAGTCGAAACTGAATTCCTTAAAGGCATCACGACCCTACGCGACCTGATTGCCCCTAGTAGCTTAGAGGTCCAGAGTGCTTATTTCCGTATCGGTACCAAATACGGCCGTACTCTGTACATCTACGGTTACCCACGACAGATCTACACCGGTTGGCTCAGTAGCATCATCAACGTCGACGAAGTTATCGACGTCAGCATGTTCATCTACCCAGTTGAAAGCCAGGTAGTCCTAAACAACCTACGTAAAAAGGTTGGTCAGCTCGAGGCAAGCATCTCTATAAATGCCGAACACGGAAAAGTTCGTGACCCGGGTCTAGAGGCCGCTATACAAGACGCTGAAGAACTGCGTGACCAGCTACAAGTCGGCGCCGAGCGTTTCTTCCGTTATGGCCTATACATGACCATGTACGCTGACAGCCTAGACGAACTAGCCTTCGTCCAGCACAAGATAGAGACCATACTCGGTCAACAGATGGTTTTCAGTAAAGTTGCGTCAAGCCAGCAAGAGCAGGGGCTAAACAGTACCATCCCACAGATGGCAGACCAACTGCAGATTCGCCGCAACATGAACACCGGCGCTATTTCGACATCATTTCCATTCACCAGCGCCGATCTAACCCAGGAAAAGGGTGTGCTCTACGGTATAAACATGCACAACAACGGTCTAGTTATATTTGACCGTTTCTCACTCGAGAACGCCAACATGGTCGTCTTCGCCAAGTCTGGTGCCGGTAAGTCGTTCACCGTCAAACTAGAAGCCCTACGTAGTATGATGATGGGTTCTGACGTTATCATCATCGACCCAGAAAATGAGTACCAGCGACTAACCGAGGCTGTCGGAGGCAGTTATATACAACTCAGCCTGAACTCGGCAGTGCGCATCAACCCGTTTGACCTACCACGCGTTATCGACAGCGACGACGCCGAAGACGCGCTGCGTGCTAACCTAGTCACCCTACACGGCCTACTACGCCTAATGCTGGGTGGCGGGCAAGTGGTCAACGGCATGGCAATCGCCGCACTCACACCGGCCGAAGAAGCTGACCTCGATCAGGCTCTTATCGACACCTACGCTCGCGCCGGTATCACTAGCGACCCTCTAACTCATAATTCATTGCCACCAACTATTGGGGATCTATACGAAACCCTATTACACATGGGTGGTAGCGGTCCGCAGCTAGCCCAACGTCTGCGCAAATACACCACTGGTACATTTGCCGGTATTTTCAGCCAGCAGAGCAACATAGACATCAACAACCCGATGGTCGTGTTTAACATTCGCGACCTAGAAGACGAACTGCGACCAGTCGCTATGTATATCGTCCTAAGTCATATCTGGAACAAAACCCGCACCGACCAGAAAAAACGTATGCTGATCGTTGACGAGGCTTGGCAGCTGATGAAATATGATGACTCGGCAAACTTCCTGTTTAGTCTTGCCAAGCGGGCCAGGAAATACTATCTTGGACTTACCACCATCACACAGGACGTTGAGGACTTTATGAGCAGCAAGATGGGTCGCGCCATCGTTGCCAACAGCTCTATGCAGCTACTGCTAAAACAAAGCTCTAGCGCCGTCGACGTTCTGGGAGAAGTCTTTAAACTAACAGAGGAAGAGCGTAAACGTCTAGCGAACTTCCCGGTCGGCCAAGGGTTATTCTTTGCCGGACAAAACCACGTCCACATACAGGTTATCGCAAGTCCAACTGAACAAAACCTGATAACAACAAACCCTCAACAGGTAAAAGCCATGCAACAACAACAGCAACAGCCAACAAATCAGCCGCTCTATGAACAATCGCAATCAGGATACGCAGACCCGAACCAACAATTTTAGGTAGGAACCCATGGCAGCCACAAATTCACCCAACCGCTACACAGACGATGATCTAAACGTCGCAGACAAAGAGTTTAATGACATCGTTAACCGCCCAGACATGCAAGCACTGGACGAGCAGGGTGACGCGGCTATACGTGATCACGACGCAAAGGCCGGTGACAGCAAGCCAGACGGCAAAAATGTCGGAGACCTAGGCCGTGCCGAAAGTAAAGCCGCCAGTGGACCTAGAAACAACTTTTACAACCCAACCAGGAGCGGTGGAGCAACGAAGGGTTCAAGTGGTTTTGTTGGATCTTTGAAGGGCGCTTTCACCGGCAAGAACAAAAAACGTAACATCGCTCTAGGTGGTGGTATCGGTGGTGGAGCTATAGGTATAACTTTGTTGATATTTTCGCTGCTTCCGTTCAAACTACCGGGCCTTATGGAGATAATAGCTAACGAAGCTGGTCAGCGTGTCGAACAAATAACTGAACGTCGTGCCAAACAGATAATCGCCCGGGCAATCCTAACCAGAATGGGCATAAAAGCTGGCGGTGGCTACATAGTTACGGGTAACGGACCACTCCATGACCTGTACGCATCTATGCGCACTGCTGGGTTCGAGAAAAAGCTAGCTGCAAAAGGCATAACCATCCAAGACCGTGGCGCAAATGGTGTTCGAGTACTACTAAACGGTGAAGTACTCGGTCGAGGCGATCTGCGTACCGACCGTGAAATCATAGAAGCCCTAGACGGCAACCGCGTCACAAATCAGGTATTAAAACAGCTCGTCAAAGAAGAAGTTCCGTCTTGGCGCTGGATGAAGCGTGCTAAATTTGCCAAATGGCTACGTCTGAAATACGGCATCCCCAGATATGGCATAGAAAACAGCCAGAACGATGATGACGATGAAAAAGTCGCCGAGATGCAAAAAGGTCGTCTGAAGACATCGTATGAACGTATCACCAAAAACGTCATGGAAGTATTTGGCTGTGTCATGGGCGGTGACAGTTGCCCGGCAAACCAGAGTGCCGATCGGCCAGATGACGGACGATCGTCTGACAACGCTATCGACGAAAGCGACCTAACTGAAACCGCTGACGAACTATTAGAAGAAGAGACGTCTAACAGGAAGTTCTTTGCCAAGGTCCACGCCAAGCTGCTAGACACTGTTCTAGGAAAACTAGCCTCAAAAGCCATACCTATCATCGGTTGGATAGACCTAGCCGCCACCGTTGACCACATTATTTATGAGTTTGGCGACAACGACTACTTGGCAACTTTGCCAGCCTACTACCGCGGGCTAGGGTACGCTCAGATATATGGTGAACGGGCGGGCTATGCAGACCAGCAAAAACTCGGCGCTCTAGATCCGGCATTCATCGCAGTTCTCGCCACTCAGGCAGACGGAGCCGAGGAATCACAGGCCTTTAACTACATAAACGGCGACTCTACCAGAGGAAAGCCTATAGACATGAAGGTCAACAACTGTGACGACTGCAAAAGCTCTATAAATAGGTATTGGCAGTGGTACAAAGATAACATCGGCGACACCTTAGCTGGTAGCACTGGTACTATTAAATGTCCGGATGACGGTATTGGTGCGGGTGCATGTATAACCAGTCATGAAATCATGAATGCCTACTACGAAACAATCGGTGGTGGTGGGCTCCTCGGCTGGCTAAGTGGTGTAGTCGGCGATGCTGGTAGTTGGGCGTTTCAAAGAATCATGGATCTATTACCAGGCCTACCATTCGAAGATTGGTTGGCGAACAAAATGAAACAGGCTATGAAGTTCGTTCTGGAAACATTTGGTCTATACATCGACCCACTGGACACTGGAGCAGCCTTGTTCAACAACATGCACGCTGGCGCCACTGTAACCTTCAACTCCTTCTGTGAAGAGTCTGGTTGTCGCAAACTAACTCCAGAACAAACCGGTATGGTTAACTCGCAAATCGCCGCCGAGCGCGACGAATACCTACGCAGCCAGAGCCTAGGCTACCGACTGTTTAGCCCAGAGAATACTCGTTCTATAACTACACAGCTAGCTGTGTCACTACCGACTGCGCCACAGAACGACATAACAGGTAGTGTTAGCGCATTCGCTAGCCTAGTCGCAAACGCTCCGGCCAAACTGCTATCTACAGTCCTGCCGACAGCCTCGGCCAATACCAAATACGTTGACTTGTATGGCGTTGACCCATTTGGCGCGCTGCCAGCTGACCTAAACCAAAACATCTCTAACGAACTACTGCGCGGCGAGGAATGTCCAGATGTTGCCGAAAACCAATACAACGGCTGCAAAATAGATAAAACCGTCGCCGAAGCCATGATCTGTGAATTCACTCCAGAGATCCCAGACTGTTCAGACGAGGACGCACCAGTAGAGGGAAGTGCAGGCTTTGTTGTCGGTAGCTACAACGTACTAGACTCCGACGCGCACGAAGAGGACAGCAGGCGTATCGGTGGCTGTAGCCAGGCCGAACTAGCTAACGACCGCAACTGTACTAGAACCAGGTCGGCCCGTCAGGCACAAATAATCAACGGAAACTCTTCAGCCGGCAACCCAGCCTTTGACGTTGTCGGAACTCAGGAAATGAGCGAGACTCAGTACAACCAGCTAAAGTCGATGCTCTCTGGATATGACGCATTTCCAACTGATGGTTCAGGTCTAGGCAACAGCCGCGATGGTAAACTTGGTATCTTCTGGAAACGATCCAAATTTACCCTAGTCGAAAGTGGCAAGGCCCCGGGGTTGAGTAACATTGCAGACAGAATCAACAACCCTTGGGTTGGTCTACGCGCTACAAACGGTCAGATGGTCTACTTTATGTCCATCCACTACGCTCACCGAGACTGTAGTGACGGCCGCTGTGACGGCAACAAAGCACCAAACAATGTTTTCGAGGCAAATATGCGTGAGTCATCACGTCTAACTATGGACTGGGTCAGGTCAAAAGCGACGGGCAACAATATCGCTATAGTTGTCGGTGACTATAACGACCAGCTCAGGTGGGGATTGTCATACTGTGTCTACACGCAGGGCGGCCTAATGCAGCACGCTCACGACATGGCTCAGGGTGACAGCCCATCGGCAGGATGCTCTAGGCCTGACACTGGTGGTATCGACCACATATATGTCACTCCAAAAGAAAATGTCACCGCCACTGGATGGACCCATATGAGCAAGAGTGGCATAGTCGCCAGGGCATCAGACCACTCCCCAGTATACGCCACCGTCAACCTAGGCGGTGATGAAGAGGCAGCCGGCGGAAGTTTCCAGTGGCCTATAAAGCGAGCTGATTTCACACACCTGTCAGGATGTTACCCACGGCAAAACGGCTCTAGCGGCAACGGTCACGCCGGTATAGACATCGATGTACCTAACACTGGCTACCATCAGCGATCAACACCGGTTTATTCAGCCACTACGGGCACAGTTACGGCCGTTGACGACGACATCGGCGGTGGTATCAGTGGTGTACAGATAAGTGCCCCTGGTGGTATGTATGTCGTTTACGAACACATGACCGGTTACAGAAGCTTCGTAAGGGTTGGTGAGCGTGTAAACGCCGGCGACCAGATAGGTTTCGCCTCGGACGTTGGCGCTACCGGTGCACACCACTTGCACTTTGGTGTAACGACACAGCGTGGCTGGTTCGGTGTAAAGTCCAACCCGACCGACCGTACAAAAAACCCTCTAGACTTCCTGCCAGCTGACCGACCACTAGCTAACGCTCTCGGCGGTACCTGTACTGCGTCAGGAGGAGCAAACTAATGAATAAGTTTCGTAGTGCAATACTTGCGGTTCTAGCAGCACTTATTTCTATAGGTACGCCGATGACTGCATACGCCGATAGTTTCCAGGTACCACCAGAGATAACAAACCGCGAAAAAGCCCACTTGAACATCGCCTTTACCGGTGGTGGCAACGACGGTAAATGTGATGAAAGTGGTACGACCTTAAGTGGCGCCAACAATAAGGAAAAAGTCTGGAATTTTTTCGTAAACAAAGGTCTCTCAGCCGAGCAAACAGCCGGCATCATGGGCAACATGGCCGTGGAGAGTGGTTTTGACCCGACTGTAGTTCAAGGTGGATCTCACTCGACGAACCCTGCTAGTATCTCAGCCGGATGGGGAATCATCCAGTGGACACCTGGGTCCAAAATCATCGGCCTGCTAGAACGGGCGGATATATCGGGCAATCCCTCAGAACTCGCGACACAGCTAGAACTAGTTTTGTGGCACATGAACTATACTAGTCCAACTGGTGTTACTAACATGTATGCACAGTACCAGAACGTTACTGATGTTGCCGAGGCAACCAGGATGTTCGAAGACCTAATGGAAGGCGCTGGCATACCACATATCGAGCGTCGAATAGAGGAGGCGAGAACTATCCTAGCCGAGCTAGGTGGCGGTGGCGACGCCGCAGGTGCTGACACAGATCTAGGTGGATGTACTGACGAAGGTGGTATAGCTTCAGCAAATGGTTTTACATTCCCACTGCGAACCACTAAAGCAGTCATACTGGCAGGTAGTAGTCTAGGTGGAGCGAACCTAAAATGGTGCCACACCAGCCAGACAAACTGTCACCACGATTACAAAGCGGCCGACATAATGGTTGTAACAGGAACTACAGTCGTAGCAGCAAAAGCTGGTACGGTACAAAAATCAAGCCGATCTGGATCGCCAGGAAATGTCACCATCAACAGTAGTGACGGTAAGGGTATAAACTTTTATCAGCACTTAGATGCCGGGTCCGTAACAGTTAGTGCTGGTCAAAAAGTTTCTGCCGGCCAGGTACTCGGAAAAGTTGGTGACTCTACGGATGCCTTCGGCACAGCGCCGCACCTACACTTCGACATGCTGCCGTCACAATACAAATACCGCGTATCCTGTGCCGGTGCTTCCTGTTCGGGCTACCCATTCATCGAAGTTCAGCCAGCCCTAACCGAAACATTTAAACTATTGAATTAGGAGGTCGACATGACTAATACAACCAAAATTCGCCTCATAGTCATCGCTGTCGTCATCGCCATTTTGGTGCCTGTGCTGTATTATTTCGCCACACATGGTCGGCTAAATATCACCAACCCAGGCGACAAACAGGTTTCGCTCGTTAGCATAGAGGGAAATGAAACCAGCCAAGAGCAGGCTGTATCAAACGGATCTCTGGTAACATCCGGAACCTACATAGTCCGTAACGACCAAAATGGCACGCTACGACTGGCAAATATTTCTGTCCCTGGCTGGCTCAGATCAGCTAGTGTTACTTTCATGGACACCAAAACTGCTCAGATGGACCGAGTTGCATCTCTAACATATGACAACTTCATCCCGGCCGACAACGGATCACTGGTTAGCTTCACGAGTCTAGGCAACCGCGCACCTGGTTTTAAAGCCCACGTCACCGACGATGCTTTTGGTGGCAAGTCAGCAGACAGCCGTTTTGCATCTGACATCCTCTCACCAACACCAACCAGTGACGGCAAACTACTAGGCATCTATCAAGCAGATATCAGCACTTATTCGTTCGTAACCGGTCAATTCCAAAAAATTGCTACAGCGCCTATAGCCGACACCGAAGGTACCGACGAAGACCTAGCACTTCAACGGTCTTCAGGCACCACTAGCAGTCGAGTAGGGTACTCTCAGGCCGAAACGGGTAAGCTAACCGTCATAAACACCGCAAACAACTCTACTGAGACCGTAAATCTTCCTGACGGACACACCAAGGTCTTTGACGTAAACGACAATGGCTGGGCAAACGTGACGTCTAAAAATCCTGAGGGCGAAGCAAGCGAAGACACCTTTGCTAGCTATCAACTAGTTGTCGGCAAGTTTGGCTCAAATGACACAAAAACTCTAGATATAGGTGCCAATCGCAACGTAGACTCAGTTGCTTTATCGCCAGACTCTAAATACGCCGGAGTCGTCAAAAACGACCAGTTGTGGGTATACGACATCGAAAACAGCAGCGTCGTTATGGTAAATCCGTTCACGGCAGCGCAGCAGATGTTCTGGAATGGCGACAAACTATATAGCCTGACGGTTGACTCTGGTGTGACTGTTTTCGACAGCACTCAAAAACAGATATCTGCCATTACTGTCAGTAACCCTGAAGGTCTATCATTTTCTAGCATGACACCAGTAGGATCAAAGCTATACGTCACTGCATTTAACACCAAACACGCCTCTCGCTTGGCTGACGGTTTCGTGATCGACTTGGAAAAGAACAGTGACGGAATAACCAACCAATTGGCAAAGTCTCTACCGATAGAAAAACAGGGTTACAAAGCCAACTACCTGGGTAATAAAATATACGTTCGTGTCAACGACTACGGGCTGACCGCTGACGCCGTTGCTCGTATAAAGTTGAAGGCGACAGATGACCTGAAAAAAGCCCTAGGCGACACCTATGGCAAATGTGAAGTGGTCTTCGAAGACTAAAGTCGTATCTGTTTGCCGCGCTTCGTTCGAACGTCTTTTGTATCGGTGATTATCGTCTGGTGATTGTCTAGTTTACTCAGCAGGTTCACTTGGCGTTCGGCGTCCAGTTCCGAAAAAACATCGTCGAACAGCATGATAGGGCTGGTTTCGAAACGTTCCTGCAGCAGTTCAGCGTAGGCTAGTTTTAGAGCCAGTAGACACGACCGAACTTCGCCGCGTGAGGCAGTCTGTTTTGCGAGTGAACCATTCAGGTGAAACGAGAAATCGTCGCGGTGCGGACCAACGCTTGTGGTGGCACGCAGAGTGTCTAGTGACATGGCTTTATGTAGAGCATTTAGCAGGACGCTGCTGGTTATCGGTCTAGCTAGTGTAGATTCGTATGCCAGTGAAATATCAGCCGCTTCACCAGATATTTGGGCATAAAAACGCGGCAGGAGGCCGTTTAGACGCTCTACCAGCTCAGTACGGGCGGCTATAATGTTTTCACCGTATTCTGCCAGAGCAACATCCCAGACGAAGAGTTTGTCAGCCAAACCCGGCATTTGACCGTATTTTTTCAGGGCGTTGTTACGCTGCTTCAAAGCTCGTTCGTAACGACCCAGTGCTGTCTTGTATTCATAACTAAGGGCACCTAGCATGTCGTCAAAAGCATCGCGTCTGCGAGTAGGGGAGCCGTGTATTAGTAGCAGATCATTTGGTTCGAACAGCACTACCGGCAAACGATCGCGGTACATAAACCGTTTAGTTGTATCACCGACTATCAGATGCTTCGCTGGGCGCTTTTCGGGCTGAAAGCGGACCTGACGGGGGCTGTTGTCGACAACGCCCGTTACACGCCACCAGGGCGCCTCAAACTGAGTTAGTTCAGCGTCAGTCACACTGCGAAACGACCCGCCGCGGAGCAGAACGTATATAGCCTCTAGTGTATTTGTTTTACCGATACCGTTTTTACCGGAGATGATAGTCAGTTTTTCGTCAAACACAAATTTCGCGTCACTGTGTGAGCGAAAATTTGTCAGACTTATTTCTTTTATCACCATCCTAACTAAATACTACCAACTACTAGCTTCGACGAGGCATCACGATGTGCTGGTAATCACCCTTGCCATCGACGTCGCTCAGTACGCACGGCGCTAGTTTGCCACTAAAACCAAAGCGGATTTTTTCCTGGTCAAAACAGCCGAGCGCCTCTACTAGATAACGCGAGTTCAGTGTCACCGAACCATCAGCGTCTATTTCAGCCTGGGCTTCTGATGTGTTCTCACCGAGCTGAGATGCAACTGAGTGGATAGATAGCAATCCTTTGTCGCGGTCAGTAGTTACGGTGACACTACCACCACTCTCACGGGCAAATAGGCTAGATATCTTGGTAACACGGACGAACTCGGTCCTAGACAGTTTGGCGTGGATTTCGGTCTCTTTCGGAATCAGCTGGCGGTAGTCAGGGAAGTTACCCTCGATCAAGCGACTAGTCACTTCTATGTCATTCATGCGGAAGCGTACCTGTGATTCGTCGATGAGTAGCACCACCTCGTCACAGTCCTCAGGAACCACCCGAGCAACGTCAGCCAGGGTGCTAGCCGGTATCAGTGCCCTTATTTCATCCTGTGAGGCCATCAGGCGACGCTCTGACAGTCTGTATCCATCAGTTGCGGCAAAGTACAACTGACCTTCGTGAACGTGACACAGGACGCCTGTCAGGACTGGGCGGGTGTCATCGGATGATGCGGTTAGGATGGTTTGCGATATAGCGGTTTTTAGTAGGCTGGTCGCTAGCGTTAGCGTATGAGCACTCTCTATTTCAGGTAGAGCAGGGAATTCATCGGCCAGCATACCATTTATAGTCGAAACGTAGTTTTCTGACGATATGTGTAGTTTGGTACCGTCTACTTTTAGGTCAACATTGCCTTTAGGAAGGTTGGCTACAAACTCACTCAGCAGGCGAGCAGGGATGGTTATGGAACCTTCGCTAGATACCTTTGCGCCAATGTATTCAGTTATAGCAACTTCTAGGTTGGTTGCAGCTAGTAGCAAGCGGTTGTTCTCAGTGCGAAGCAGGATGTTGTTAAGAACCGGCAGAGAAGTCTTGTTACTGGCTACTCGTGAAACAACCGCCAAAGCTTTGTTTAGGTTTTCCTGTGTGACTGTAACTTTCATTCTGTCTGTCCTTCTATTCTATTTATATAAGTAGTAGTCGTAGTAATAGGCTGTGTGGATAATGTGTAAAAGCCATAATTTTCATCTGTTATTTTCGTTTTTATGGTTGTGTATAAGTCTGTGAGTCTACTAGGCAAAAATCTGTGGGAATCTGGCCTCGTGCCGTGTATAAGTCTATGACGCCAAAACTTGTTCACAGTTTTGCACAAAATATGTGGACAAGAGCCCACATATTTTTCCCGTCTAGCGTCCACAGTTTGTACACAATATTTCCACAGTCCTGTAGACGCCTGGTTACTGTTATACATATAGTTTTTCCTTTATCTCAGACACCTGTTCACGGATCATGAAGTCTAGTTTTATGGCTTTTTCGATCTTTTCGACAGAGTGTATTGCGGTAGTGTGATCTTTGCGGCCGAGCTCTGTGGCGATGCGTGGAAATGACAGGTGTAGTTCGCTGCGTAGTAGGTACATAGCAATCTGACGTGGAACAACGATGTGTTTGTCACGCTTTGGACTCTTTATGTCGTCACTGGCTATTTGGAAGTGTTTGGCTGTTCGGTCGATAATCTGCCGCGGCGTCAGGTGAGACGGCCTGGACTGGCGAACATTGCCCAGTAGTCCTGTTGCTGTCTGGATATCTGGTTCTATGCCGCGCATTTCAGCGAAGGCCAACAGCTGGTTTAGGGCACCCTCTAGCTCACGGATGTTGGTTTTTATGTTGGCAGCCAGATACTCAACAGTTTCACGGCTAACGCTTACGCCCGACTCGCTAGCTTTGGCCTCTAAAATGGCACAGCGGGTTTCAAAGTCCGGCATCTGGATATCTATAGTCATACCCCATTCGAAACGGCTACGGAGGCGTTCGGTCAGGGTAGGGATGCTCTTTGGTGGTTTGTCACTAGTGATGATTATCTGTTTGTTGGCCTGGTGAAGAATGTTAAAAGTGTGAAAGAATTCTTCCTGAGTCTTTTCCTTGCCGGCGATAAACTGCATGTCATCGATGATCAGTACATCAACGCTGCGGTATTTCGTGCTAAAACCTTTTTTCTTGAAGCGGATACTGTCGAGGAACTCGTTAACGAACGTCTCAGAGTTTACATATAGCACCTTGGTTTTTGGTTTCTGGCGAACTATCTCGTTACCGATAGCCTGTGCCAGGTGAGTTTTACCTAGGCCAACGCCACCATAGAAGTACAGTGGGTTGTATTTTGTGCCAGGACTAGCCGCTACAGCATGGGCAGCGGCATAGGCCAGGTCATTACTACCGCCAACTATAAAACTATCGAAAGTGTAACGAAAGTTCAGACCAGAACTAACCTCGGTCTTTATAGTCTGTACAGTTTCACGTTTTTGCTCGTGGTCGCGGACAGCTTCGGCTAGTGGTGAATGCGTGTCGCTAGCTTTTTTGGGCTTTGAGCCTTTGATGATGTAGCTAACCGAAGGGGAAGAGATACCGTTATTTTTCAGGCAGTCGACAACCATTTTGTTGTAGCGTGATTCAAACTGCTGTTTGGCAAAGATGTTCGGCACAGCAATAGATATAGTCTGACCGTTATTTTCTATTAGCTCGGTGTGCTTGAAAAAGGTCGAAAACGCGGCACTAGAGACACTTAGCTCGATCTCGCCGAGTACAGTTTGCCACAAAGCATGGTCGACTGGTGTCACCTTTATCCCTCTCTTTTCCCTCACGTAATGTACCTACGACTATAACGCATATCGATAGTTTTCCACAACCATAACAGGGAAGATTATTAGAGCAGGGTAGATAGGGCCCAAATAGGGGTAGAGTTATACACAATCTATTTCCACCTCTGTAAAGCTGTGGAAAACCTATCCAAATATGTGGAAAACTTTATAATATTTTGTAACGAAATTGTCAAAAAGCAAATATATGTCTTGAGAAAACAGGGGAGATTTGGTAAAATTACCCCTATATGCCAAAGCGAACACATCAACCAAAGACTCGCCACCGCGCTCGCGTTCACGGATTTCGTGCACGTATGGCTTCAAAGGCTGGTCGCCTTGTCCTAAAGGCTCGTCGCCTAAAAGGTCGCAAGAAACTAAGCGTCTAGTTCTAGAGTTGCTAAGAAGTCCTCGGTTCGCCGGGGCTTTTTATTTGTACGTGTCCCCTACTGATATATCCTAAATACATATGTTGTCACAAAAATATCGCTTTCATGGTCACGGTAGCCTGCGCTACTTGTTTAAAAATGGCCAGACTGTTCGCAACCACTCTCTCCTGCTGCGCTATACCGAAAATACTCGTCGTCCTAGAAGCCGTGTTGCAGTGGTGGTAGGAAAGAAAGTGTCAAAGTCAGCTGTCAAACGTAACCGCATCCGTCGCCGGGTGTTCGAGGTTATCCGAACCCACTGGGATAACATTGCGCCGAACCATGACATGCTTTTCACGGTTTTCACGGCCGAGTTCATAACTATGACCCACGCAGAAGTCGAGCAAAACGTCGTGTCGCTACTAAAGTCAGCTCACCTCTATAGCCACAGCCCTAGTGAGTCTGATAAAATAAACTAGATTATGAGTTTATTTGACACCCTGATCGTTCAGCCGATCTTTAACCTGCTGGCACTTATTTACGGAGTACTGCCAGGCTCTGACTTTGGTATCAGCCTGATACTGTTCACTGTTATCGTCCGTATGCTTATGTGGCCACTGGTACGCAAACAGCTACACCAGACGAAACTTATCCGAAAATTACAGCCAGAGCTGAAAAAGATCAAAGCAAAGGCCAAGGGCAATAAGCAGCTCGAATCTCAGATGATGATGGAGCTGTACCGAGAACGCGGTGTTAAACCGTTTAGTAGTATTGGCCTGCTCTTTTTGCAGCTACCTATTTTCATCGCTCTTTATCGGGTTATCCAGATCATCACTACCGAACGCGACAAGATATCTACATATACCTACAACGGTATCGAACAGCTAAAGCCGATCGCTGATATAGTCAGTAGTGCTACACACCAGTTTGACGAGTCACTAGTGCATATCATCAACCTGACCAAACCTGCGCTGGCAAACGGCAACATTTACATACCTGCCCTTATCTTGGCGGTTATGGCAGCGGCATTCCAGTACATTCAGTCGCGACAGATTACACCACGCCCAGTAAACAACAAAAAACTGCGTGACATCATGAAAGACGTCGACCAGTCAGAGATCTCGGCCATCATGAGCAGCCGTATGATAGTTCTGTTCCCGTTCCTGACATTTATCGTCGCTGTTTACCTGCCAGGCGCCCTGGTTCTTTATTTCGCTACCAGCAGTGCTGTCGCCATCATCCAGCAATACTTCCTACTTCGTGAAGATGTTGAAGAAATGGAAGTTGTCGCCGACATGGAATCTCCTAAAAAGAAAGCCACTGCGCGTGCTAAGCAGCGTGAGAAAAATGCTACCGAAGCAGTCGTAACCTCTACTCCAAAACAAAAAACTAAAACCTCTTCTAAGAAAAAGAAGAGGAGATAGCAGTGGACAAAGAAGCATCTATAGCATTTGCAAAGAAATACATAGAAGACATCCTATCGTTTTTCGGTCTCAATACCGACGTACACGTTAGCTGCGACGACGAAGTTATCGAGCTGTCAGTCCCGTCTACGCACCTAAACGGCTTTTTGATCGGTCAACGTGGCGATACGCTCCGTTCTCTGCAGCAACTGCTCAGTACAACACTGAAGAATCGCGAAGCCGAGATTCACCGTGTTAACCTGGATATCGCCGACTACAAACGTCAGCGCTATGACCGTCTAACCGAACAGACCGCCGACTGGGTTAAAGAAGTTCGTGAAAGCAAAACTCCGAAACACCTACCACCGATGAATGCTGCCGAGCGTCGTGTTGTTCACCAGGCGGTTTCTGACTATAGTGATATCCATACCGAGTCCGAAGGTGAAGGTCGCGACCGTCACATAGTTCTTAGTTTGACCGAAAACTAGATCTAGCTATTTTTCAATTAACACTCGCTGATAAACGGCGAGTGTTTTTGCTGCGACTGATTGCCAGGAATATTTTTTAACCTGCTCTAGGCCTTTTTTAGATAGTTCTAGTCGTAGTTTTGTGTCGCTCAGGACATCGCCGATGGCGCGAGTCATGTCGTCAATGTTTAAGGGGTCAAAATAGTGCGCCGCATCTCCGTAAACTTCAGGCAGGCAGGTAGCGTTGCTGCTAACTACTGGCGTGCCATAGTTCATAGCCTCTAAGCCCGGTAGGCCAAAACCTTCCATTAGTGACGGGAAAACGTAAGCATCTGCGTTTTTATACAGCCAGTCGCGCTGCTCGTCTGGTAAAAAGCCAGTAAAAGTAATGTTTTTGTAGCCTAGGCTGTCGAAGTAATCTTTGTTGCTGGTCGATGCTTTGTTTAGTCCACCGACTAGTATTAACCCTAGGTCTGGGTATTTAGCGAGCAGTTTTTGGTGAGCGCTAGCGAGGCGTCGGATGTTTTTGTGATCCTGTTGGCGTCCGACATACATAATGAATTGTTTGTATGGGTGCTCGTATGGACGTAGTTCGCCTAGTGGTTTCATGTCGGCGGCTTCACTGGTTACTAGTACTTTATCAGGTGAAACACCAAGCGTTTTAACGACGTCATCACGAACCCAGTTGGTTGGTGTGATTATGGCGTCAGACGACCGTGCTATACGGCGAAAGGCGAGCTGACCAACTAGTTGTTTAGCCTTGAAAACCAAGCGTTTTTTGTCTGAACCGGTAGCGCGCAGCAATATCAGGTCGTGAAAAGTCGTAACTTTTTTACCAGTAAATAGAATCGGTTGTTCAGGCATGCAAAAATGTACCACGTCGGCATTTATTGCATCTAGAAGCTTCTTGAAGCCTATTTGTTCATTGAGCGAAAAGTCGGCAAAATCACCTGCTACGACCGAGAAGTTCGGATTGGTTGGCTTCCAATACTCCAGGTCTTTCGTTGGCACAATAACCGTGTATTTATTGGTCGTATCTAGCCTTTCCAGGTAATGAAGTAGTCGTTCGGTGTAGGTTCCGGTCGAACTGTTTATCAGACGGGCGTCGATAGCTATGTGTGCCATATGTTTTACCGGTGAAATATCCTGCGGGCGTATTTTTTATTGCTTGGTGGTAGGCCTGGGTAGATGACACTGCGTAGGTACTTCATGCTAACGCGACGTTTTTTCTGAATCCTATGACGCTCATAAAATGCGTGCGGTAGCAGGGTTAGATGCTTCAAGAAGCCTTTGGTAGCTATGACGAACTGGCCGCGCAGAACGGCTCGTATATACATCAGAACGTAGCAGCCAAAGAACCTCCATCCAGTGCTAAAGAGCATTGGCCCTGGAACGTCTTTCCAGAAGAAAAGCGGCAGGTTTTTGAACGACTGATAAACGGTGAAGCCAGGTATTTTTCCACTAGTAGTACCGTGGTCGTGATAAGCGATAGCGGCCTTTTCGTAGTACGCCGTGTGACCTGCTAGTTGTGCACGGTAACTGATGTCGGTGTCCTCGAAATACGCGAAGAACTTTTCGTCGAACAGTCCGATGTCACGAAATAGTTTGGTTTTGTATAGCGACGCTCCAGCAGTGCCACCAAAGACGAATTCAGAGTTGCGTGCAGCGCTGACGTCTTCGTCGCGCTGACGAGGGAATGGTAGGCCCCAGCGGCTGTAGCTATCACCTGTACTTTCTATTTTTTTACCACTACTTTCTAGTAGTAGTCCGGTCGTAACACTTGCACCAGTAGTCTCCATGGCGTCCATTAGTATCTGTAGCCAATCTTTGGCAAGCACAGCGTCGTTGTTTAGTAGGACTACAAACGGGTAGTTTTCTTTTATGGCGTGTCGTATACCGACGTTGACACCACCAGAGAAACCAAGGTTTTTTTCGTGCTCGACAAAGGTTATTTTGTCGTGGTGTTTGTACTCTTCTAGTTTCTCTATCGACTCATCGTGCGAGCCATTGTCGATCAGCAGTATATGAAAGTTTTTGTAGGTCTGTTTCAGGATGGATGGTATACAGACCAAAGTCTCTTCCCAGCCGTTATAATTCAGGACAGTAAAAAGAACGTCAGGTTTGTCAGTTTTGGTCATATGAACTTATTATAAAGCGAGCTAACGAGAGAACGAAATCTGTTTACATATTTCTTTCCGAGTAGCGAAGTTTTATATCGCTGATTGATATAACCTCATATATAATAGTAAGAACTTTTATGAGCATAAAAAACATTCTTTCCAGGCGAAATCGCATATTGCTGCGCGAGCTCGTTATCACAGACTTTAAACTTCGTTATCAGGGTTCGGTTTTGGGCTACCTGTGGTCATTACTAAAGCCACTGTTGCTGTTTGCGATCATGTACACAGTTTTCGTGCATTTTTTGCGTTTTGGACAGGGACTAGAGCACTTTGCGGTTTCGTTCCTATTTGGCATCATTCTGTGGACCTTTTTCCTTGAGGCGACCAGCCAAGGTATGCAGGCAATAGTTGAACGAGGTGACTTAATTCGCAAGATAAATTTCCCTAAATACATCATTGTTATATCTGCGACCATATCGGCACTGATCAATCTAATATTTAACCTAGTTATCGTGCTGATTTTTGCCATTATCGATGGCGTAGACTTTCGTTGGTCAGCACTCCTGTTTCCGATTAATATCGTTGAACTTTACGCGCTTGCTCTAGCCCTAGCATTCCTCTTGTCTGCGCTCTACGTAAAGTTCAGGGATATTGGTCATATCTGGGACGTTCTGATGCAAGGTATTTTCTATGCGACACCTATATTTTACCCACTACAGATGGTTTTACAGTACAACCTTCTAGCTGCAAAGATTCTCATGATGAGTCCTATAGCCGTTATTGTCCAAGACTCTCGTTACAACGTCATCACTCATACAGACACAATGACTGCTTCGCAGGTTATTAATAATCCATGGGCACTAGCAGCTCCCCATATTATCGTTTTGTCACTTATTGTTATTGCCACACTCTACTTCAAAAAGAGCCAAAAATACTTCGCGGAGAATATATAGATGCCTGAAACAGAAAACGCCATAGTTGTTAGCAACGTAAGTAAGTCGTTTAAGCTGCCACACGAGCAGCATAATGGCTTGAAACAACTGATTATTAATTTCTGGAAACGCAAAAAGGGTTACGAAACTCAACACGTTCTAAATGACATATCATTTGAGATCAAAAAGGGTGAGTTCTTTGGTATTGTCGGTCGCAACGGCTCAGGTAAAAGCACATTACTTAAGACACTCGCCGGGGTATATGCTCCAGACTCAGGTGCTGTGGCCATCAACGGCTCTCTTATACCCTTTATTGAATTGGGTGTTGGGTTTAATCAAGAACTAACTGGCCGCGAAAATGTTTACATGAACGGTGCCTTACTAGGCTTTAGTAATAAGCAAATGGATGCTATGTACAACGAGATTGTCGAATTTGCAGAGCTAGAGCGGTTTATGGATCAAAAACTAAAAAACTACAGTTCGGGTATGCAGGTCAGACTTGCATTCTCGATTGCTATACGTGCTGATGCAGACATCCTATTACTAGATGAAGTGCTTGCAGTAGGGGATGAAGCATTTCAGAGAAAATGTTACTCGTATTTTGCTGAGCTTAAAAAGAAAAAGAAAACCGTCATCCTTGTTACTCACTCTATGGATTCTGTACAACAGTTTTGCGATAAGGCTGCACTAATTGATAAGGGCCATAAAATGGAGATAGACAGCCCGGCTAAAATTGCAAAAATTTATAGAGAATTAAACAGCGAGAAAACTGCCGACAAACAAGAGTCACACAACGAAAATAAAAGTGTCGACATTAAATCATATTGTAATAAAACTGATAAAGTGATCACGATAGACCTAGATGTCCTTCCAAAAGAGAGACTAGAAGATTCAGTTGTCACAGCTTCAATCAACAGAAATGATGGAAATATGGTTTACAGATGGGCGTCTGATGACGAAACACGTGAAGGAACAGACCTAATACCTGGCCAGAATATGCACGTTAATCTAGAGATTGACAATATTTTTCCTGACGGAGTATACGACATTAACATTGCTATAAAAAAGAGCGATAGGTCACGTGATTATGCCGTGTTTGAGAACAGCAGTACGTTTGAAATAGTCAACGCAGGTTCACATTGGAACCCTGGCCAGAAGGTGAAAGTAAGTTAGCATGACAAAGGATAAAAAATTAAAATACGCACTATATAAATATTCATCTCGTAACATAGGTGATGAGATACAGTCTATAGCTGCACGTCAATTTCTGCCTAAAGTCGACTATTATATTGATCGAGATAAGGTAGGTGAATGGAATGATAATAAGTCATCTGAAATTGTGAAGCTTATCGCAAATGGATGGTATATGAGCAACCCTATGGAGTGGCCTATAAGTAACACTGCTTTAAAGCCTTTATTGACCTCTATTCACATAAACGATACAGACGAAAAGGTTGTAGAGAGGTTTTCTTCCTCGGATTCTGTTAGATACCTTAAATATAACGGTCCCGTCGGTGCACGTGACAAGACTACGCAAAAAATTTTCAACAATTTAGGTATACGATCCGATCTTAGCGCTTGTTTAACATTAACGCTCCAGCGAGACCCAAATATAAAGAAGATGGGACATATTTTGTGCGTAACAGTCAGTGACGAGCTTTACGAGGCAGTTAAGTCAAACACTAACAGGCCAGTTATAAGAATCGACACAACTACTTTTGACAGTAATCTTGCTACGGTTGAAAAATTTAAACTTGCAGAACAATTTCTATACCTTTACCAATCCGCTCATTTTGTCATAACATCACGTCTCCATGCTGCTTTACCAAGCCTGGCACTAGAAACACCTATTATGTATATCGTCGACAGTGGCGCATCCACATACGACCCTTCCAGGCTACATGGCTTAAAGGATCTTACGAACAACTCATCGGAAGCAGAATTCATAGCGAATATAACAAGTAACAGTCTTGAAAATCCCAAAAATAATCCTAAGAAGTATTTAGAATACAGGGAGAAACTTATAAACGATTGTGAAAAGTTTATTGGTAGTAGCAGAGCTAATACATTCGCAATTCTAAATGACTTCTCTGACTTTCATTTGGAAACAAGTGAGCTATTTAAAACTATAATTTATAACTATGACCAGGAAGTATATACAAAAAAACAGATTATAGAGTATCAAAATCAAGAGATTATTCGCCTAATGGGTGTTAAAGCGGCAGCGCGAAGGCTAACCGGTAATATCAAACGACGTATAGTCAAAAAAATTAAGAATGAAAACTGAGCCCTTAGTTTCTATCATCATTCCCGTATATAATACGAAGAAAGAGTACCTACTCGAGTGTCTTAGGAGCGTAGAGTCACAAGATTACGATAATATCGAGGTGATTATAGTTGATGATGGAAGTCACAAAAGCACGGCCAAGGCTATAGACGATTTTGCAGTAAACGCTACAAATAGTTCACACGGAATTCGTACTTGGAGAGTCATCCATCAAAAAAATATGGGGTTATCGGGGGCAAGAAATACTGGTTTTAAAGCAGCATCTGGTGTATATATTCAATTTCTTGATGCGGATGATTATTTTGACAAAAAGTTAATTTCGGCTGCAGTCTTATGCTCAATAGAATCTAATGCAGAAATTGTGGTAGAAAATTTTGTTGTGTACGAAATGAACAATCGTAGTCGTATAGCTGCAATAAATTTAGACAATTTACCTGAAAAAAAATGGTTTAGATTAAGTGAGCTCACAGGACGCAAGATAGGTGACATACCATATAGTTCCTGGTCTAAGCTATTTAGAAAAGACTTTCTCGACAATATTAAATTAGAACATGATGAGGATTTATACAGAGCAGAAGATGTATTGTTTTCGTATACCGCACTTCTACAAGCGGAAAGAATATCTTTACAGCGTGAACCGTATATCGTGTACAGGGAAAACATAGCGAACAGCAACTCGGCAACAAACGATAAGTTCCCGTTAGACTCGCTAAAATCATGGGTGAAATTACACAATTTTTTAATTAAAAGTAATTTATACACAACCTATAAAAACGATTTCTATCTTGCAATGCTCGATAGCATTTATTGGCATCTTGAAAGGCTGCACACTGCTCAAAGTATCAAAGATCTCGGTAAAGCGACTCAGAGCTTTATTGATCAATTAGACATCACAGCACATAGTGATAAGACTACCACTATTAAGGTAGCCTCCATTAGTCCCGACTTACTGTCGATATTTATACAGAAAAATAGTGATATACACAAACTTAACAAAAGAATACATGATCTTGAAGCAGAGCTCAGATGTACTCACAGTGAAATAGATATTCTACGAAATCCTGGAATAAAGTATTCCGCAAAAAAGCTTGCAGGGGTGGTACGCCGCAAAATACTGCGTACGAAACTATAACTCACTAAAAGCTGAAGCAGGCATTACCGCGTCAATATTATTTACCGTGTTGTGCTCAGTTCGGTAATACCATTGGCCTTTTAGGATTACCTTTGTAGACAGGGATATAACTTGGTCTTTAGGTAGTGTGTCATATACATTGTTTGTGAGGGGGTTGAAACGATTCACAGCCTTATTTAAGCGCATTTTGCGAGGATTTTCGAACGGCACATAGCAGATGTCTCTTAAGTCTTTACTGTTAATGAAATTGGCTGTACCGTTATCACCGCTCGTCTGATAATACCAAACACCGTCTATAAGTGTCTTTTTGTTTATCATAAAACTATTTTCACTAGAGAGACCTACAGTTTGTTTGGTTAATGGATTGATTTTTTCTACTTCAGAAATAGTACAGAAATTTCGTGGATCTTCTAATGGGATTGGTGCAAAGTCCGTTAGAAAACGCGAATGAATACCTATATCCTGGTTGTTGTCATGATTGTAAGCAGTTCTGAAGTATATGTTTCCATCTATATTTATTTGGTCGACTACCTTTACAGACGTACCTTTAGGTAGATAGTCACCTTCTATATGAGTGCGTGATGATGGGTGCGAACGATTACCTACACCAGTAACAGTTAGCCACTTAGGTGTTATTGGTTGGTATGGAACATCTTGGATATTATCGAGAGATATTCCGTACGTAGCATTTGCGTTGTGGTCATATTCGGACCGAAGGTACCACTTACCGTCGATGAATATTTTATCTACGAATCGAAGCTGTTGACCAGCCTCTAAGGCCGTCCCTGTGGCATCACTTGAGTATACGTATACTTTTGTAACGCCACTGTTTTTAATTTGCATCCACCGGGGAGTAGCTAGTGGCTGGAACCCATCACCTCTAGTTGAGCCAAACCAGTCATTAAAGAATCTCCAAAAGTTCCTATTCCCATATGAGCTACAACTATCGCCAGACCCGTAAAGATTACTCAATGCAGCATTGTTGGGCCGGTATGGGGTGTAAATATAAAGGCCAGCTGTGGCTTGGTTCTCGATATAGACAGACGAGGACCCGCAACCTGCATTGGGGTTCCATAAAATTGTATTATTGCGCCCGGCTACATAATTGTAATCCGCAGTATTAGCCTGGTATCGCTTGTAAGCTTTTGCAGCCTGGTATACCTGATTAAAGAATCCGTAGTATTCAGCATCGCACGGTGCAGTGTCTGGGCAGCCGTAACCTGTTGCGCTGCGGTATTGTATGCTCCAGGGCCAGTCATCAGTAACGAGACTCTGCTCTTTCTGTAGTAGCACCAAAAGTACCTTTGGATTTATTCTGCATGCTTGCGCTACTTCATATATAATCTGTGCCGCAGATTTACTGCCCGAACTTATAGACCCTTTGCATAGACTGGCGTCATTGTTGGAGATTGCTTGAACAGATTGAGAATAGTCTTTAAGGCAAGTATAAGGAGCGGGATAGCCACGGGATGCACCATATTGAGCACGTGTAGTGGAACCACTGTAAATCTTAGAACCATTTGTGTCACATGTGGGTACCTTGGCGTTTAGAAATAGTTGAATATCTCCCAAAGACATAGTATTACTGTTGTAGAACACGCCATCATCTATAATTCGCCCTGCGTCAAAGTCAAAACCATTCAGAGCATGCGCATTTTTAGGTACGAGAGCTACTATAGCCAAAGAAGCCACGACCATAGCAGCCAAAGCCATAACTTTAAACCAAAGATATGCACTCGAGATAATCCTCATGCTATTATTCTACCTTGATTATCCTTGACTCCGAAACACCCCTAACAGTATTCGTCTTATAGGAAACCGTAACCTCCCAGTCCCCTGATGTTGGGAACTCAGATCTCTTTATAAGAGGATTTTTACATATTGTCGTAGAAACATCTCGATATGCTGTGGTCGTTTTTTCTATTTTCGTGTTGCCTTGAGTGAATGTAATAATACAATCGCCGTCTTCATAGTGATTAGGTATGAAAGATCTCACTTCTATCATGTCGCCATACTGTCCAGCGTCCGTGATGACTACACTGACAACTTGATTGCTAGGTTCTGGGGTGTTATTGCGTGCTCTTTCTTGCTCTAGAACCTGTTCTTTTTGTGAATCGCCAGCGCGTTGTTCCTGATCGGTTGGTGGGCTGTATTTGCCGTCGGTATTTGATGTCTGGTATTTATCCTTACTAAGCATCCACCAAGATATTGATGCTCCAGCTATAACTGCCAGGCAGAGAATAATGATTATGAATAGAGATTTCTTTGACTTACTTTTTATCTTCATACTATGTTCTTTACTAAAATTTAACCATAAATACTATATATAAGCAACCTCAGAGGAATACTCCCCTTAATTTAGCCGCGGCGTTATATAATTAATACGCAATGACTCAAATGCCGACAGTATCTATAATCTGCACAAACTTCAATAAAGGCGAATGGATTCGCGAAGCAGTCGAGAGTTTCCTCGCTCAACAAACTTCATTTCAATACGAAATCATTATCGTCGACGATGCTTCAACAGACAACTCCCCAGAAATAATAAAAGAGTATGCCGAGAAGCACCCTGAGCAGATAAAGGCGGTTTTTAACGAGAAAAACCTAGGCATTACCAAGACATGGATAAAAGCCTGCAAAAAAGCAAAAGGCAAATACATCGCTCGGTGCGATGGTGATGATTATTGGACGAATCCACATAAACTCCAAAAACAGGTAGAAGCACTTGATGCCAATAACGATTCGGCATGGTCTAGCTGTGACTTCGATGTTATTACTCCGGATGGAACGGTGGCCGAAAAGACAGCTTTTGAAAGAGGTATTTTTGTAAGAGCTTATTCGTATGCACATATGCTTACCACCAAAGGTTTTACTATGGCATCGACCTGGCTCGTAGAAACTAAACTGATGCGTGAAATAAATGACGTGATCGACAAAGACGCAATAGACGATACGTTTAACATACAACTCGAACTTTTTCACAGAACCAAGTTGACCTATATACCAGAGTCAATGGTCACATATAGGGTTGGGTATGAGTCAGACTCGCACCAGGTTGACGCGCAGAAAACTAAAACACGACTAAACAAGCTACTAAAGACGCAACTAGAATACATCAACAAGTACCCGGAGGCAGATATGGTAGAAGCTCTAAAGATATCTATGCAAGCAATCAATGTTCTAGAGTCACAGCTCATAGATGCATCTAATGAGATGAAAAATGCTCGTAGTACTATCAATGAGCAAAATAGTCGTATAGAGGAAATAATGCAGTCAAAACGATACAGAATAGGTTCGAAGATCGCGCATGTCTACGATGTTCTGAGAAAAGTTGTTGGTGGTAATAAAAAGTGATGGCTAGAATTATTAACAAGGATGAAGATTGAGATGGGTTTAGTAGATACAGTAAAGAGAAAGTTAAGGGTAGCCGCTAGCTTATACCGCAACGGCGGTTTAAAAGCAGTGTTGGTGCGAACCAAGAACTTCGTTAAAAAACATCTTAGAAAACGTCCTGAAACTAAGGCTATGCGAGCGGGCGACGTGTTGATGGTATCTATCGATGAACCACTTTTAGACAGATACCGCACTGATCATATGGTCGAAAGCCTTCGTTCAACGGGCATGACTGTTGATAAAGTTTTTTATTATGAGCTGACACCAGAACACATAAAACACTACAACGTTTTTGTTTTCTATAGAGTGCCTTGGATTTCACCATTTGAAAAATATTTCGCTGAAATTCGACGAAAAAACAAAGTGTCTGTCTTTGCCGTTGATGACCTTGTGATAGATACCAAATATACAGATCAGATACCTGTAGTTCAGGAGATGGAAGCAGAAGACAGGGCTCTTTATGATGAAGGCGTGCTACGCCATAAAAAGGTTATGGAGGCATGTGACTATGCCGTGACGACTACGGAAGAACTTGCGGATGAACTAAGAGGCTACAAAAACCTCAAGGAAGTTTTTGTCGACAGGAACTCGATGAGTGAGGAAATGGCATATCATTCGAATAAAGCAGTGGATGAGGTTGAACGAGATACTGACAAGATAGTTGTAGGCTATTTTTCAGGTACGAGTACGCACAATGAAGACTTCCAGATGGTATCTCCTGCGTTGATTCGCTTACTAGAAGAAGACGATCGAGTGCATGTGAAGCTTGCCGGAAGGATTGACGCTCCGGAATCACTCAAAGATTATGCAGACAGGCTGATTTTCACACCTTATGTAGACTGGCGTAAGTTGCCGTTTGAGCTTCGTCAATGTGACATAATTTTGGCCCCACTAGTTGATACGTTATTTAACAGGGCAAAGTCAGAAATAAAGTGGTCAGAAGCTGCGCTAGCAGGCGTTCCGGTGGTTGCTAGTGATATAGGCGCATTTCACAAGTCTATTAATGACCGACACACAGGTATTCTTGTAGAGAACACGGAAGAGGCTTGGTATGAAGGAATAAAACTTCTTATTGAGGATAACGATTTACGATCACGTGTTGCAAAAGAATCTAGACAGCATGTATTGGCGCACTGTCTTACTACTGGCGAAAGGGCGACCAAGTTAAAGAAATACATAGACAGTATTACTCCGCCTGTTGTTGCTTTTGGCAGTGTGAGTCTCGCGGCAATATCTGGTGGCAACATGGTAGTAAAGCGACACATGGATCTTCTCGTGGAGTCAGGCTATATAGTCTATGGCGTAGAAGACATGGACTATTTTTCGCATGATAAATGGGAAGAGCTAAACAGAAAAGATGACAAAAAATACGATATTTTTCGCGTAAATAGTCGAAGGCACGCTGAAAAGATAGAGATGGCTATGCACTTTGACCGATACGTAGCAACTTTTTGGGCAAGCGTTGACATGGTTGATCGCTATACGTACATGAAAAAGGGTGGCAAGAAATTGTACTTGGTGCAAAATATGGAAGCAGATTTTTACCCACTTAACGACAAGTTACGTCTTCGAGTTTTGGCCACCTACAGGAATGAAAGGCTTGAACCTGTAACAATATCTCAGTGGTGCCAGAGATGGCTCGCAGAAGATTTTGATAGGGACGCAAAATATGCGCCAAATGGCCTCGACATAGGACGATTCGACTACAAAGAACGTAACTGGACTGACAGAAAGATACGAGTTTTAGTCGAGGGAGATAGCGCGAGTGAATATAAGAGAGTAGATGAGTCGTTCGAGATAGCGAACAAACTAGACCGTACCAAGTACGAGGTCTCTTATATGTCATACAATGCAAAACCAAAAGACTGGTATAAGGTTGATAATGTATACTTACACATTCCGTACGAAGAAGTGGGTGGTATTTACGCTAAACACGACATATTACTCAAGTCAAGCGCCTTAGAGAGCTTCTCGTATCCTCCCCTAGAAATGATGGCGACTGGCGGTGCTGCTGTATTAGTTAAAAATGATGGAAATGCTGAATATGTCGTAAACAACGAGAATGCACTGTACTACGAGGCGGGCAACATTGATGATGCTATCGCAAAAGTCGAGTTGATTGTCGCGGATAAGAAAATGTATAAAAGAATGGCAAAGGATGGTCGTGAGATGGCTGAGTCTCGAGCCTGGGATAATGTATCACGTGACGTAGTAGGATTGTATGAATAAAATCTCCAAAATTGATATTACGCCGGTGATTCGAAACCTACCGATCATACTATTTGTCGTTGTGGCGTTGGTCGCTGGATCTATCTTTATAAAAAATAGGGGATCTTTTTCGGGTCCAGATCTTTATGGTGCACATTATCGTGCTTCACTTGCGGCTGCAACAGGGCAGATGTTTAGCGAACCCGTCACCAAGGGAACAAGGCAGATTAGCTATATAACCGGCAACGAAAAGTATTTTGAATCAGGTCAGAAATGTGTTCAAAATAAGTTAGTATCGAGCGCATTAATTTCGCCCTTAGGTTCTGACTATGGACGCGGTTGTATCAGAGGGCACGACAAAACACTCTCGAGTGACAAAAACGTGACAGTTCCCGTGATACTGCAATATCCAGCTATCGGATATATCCCACAAGCAACAGGCTTAGGTGTTGGCATGGCTGCGAATCTTGAGCCCATAACTGCGCAGACGCTTGCTAGGTATCTTAATCTATTTACGTATATTGTTCTTGTGGTGGCTTCGATTGTCTTGATACCTCGAGGAAAGTGGTTAATTGCGTTGCTCGGAGTATTGCCAACCTCACTATATCTTGCGAGTTCTTTGTCGGCAGACGCAATGAATATAGCATGGAATATGTTGTTTGTTGCCTACGTTTTGAGGCTTTATATGCAAAGAGAGAGGATGACACGGTGGCAGGTCGCCACAGTTGCTGTGCTTGGGTTTGGACTATTTATGCTAAAGGTCGCCTATGTACCGCTACTCCTGCTGGTTTTGGCACTAGGTAAAGAAGTAATCTCCAATCGCAGCAAGTGGTTACTGTTTGCCTCCGTCTTACTGTCAGGTACGTTTGCGTACATGGTATGGTCTGCAAAATGGGGCTCAATGAATGCATCGGTTGATGTGGCTAACAACTTTAGTGCAATTATACATAATCTCGATTCAACTATCGTCAGTGTTATCGTCAATGTGCTTTACACTCCCCTGAGACTCTTCGATATACATGAAAGCACAATATATCTATGCGCTGCAATCCTTGTAGGCGCACTTGTTTTGACGCATTTACGGACGACTAAGCAAACTCCAATAAAAACATTAGGCGGCTTTATTCGTAGGTATCAAACCCAGTTGCTGGCGCTGCTAGCAGCTGTAGCTTCTCTAGGTTTAACGTATGCTGCCCTGCTATTAACATGGACAGATGTTTCGGTATATGGGTTCATGAACATACAAGGTTTCCAAGGTAGGTATGTCTTACCTCTTCTGCCGTTACTACTAGTCTTTTATTTCATCCCACAAAAGAACAGTAAGAAAACATAAGAATGACTATAGGCAGAATGACTAACTCAATAGTCCGTAACCTAGGGTTGTTGTTTGCGAGCCCGACTAAGGCGTTTGCTCTTCTGGCTCTAGTTGCAGGTGGTATATTCATCTTGTTGTCACCACCACTTACAGGTGCGGACGAAGAGGCTCATTTTGTGCGAGCCTATGGAATTTCTGGTGGAGACATGGTGTTGGTCCACACAAACAAGGTAGACATGCCACAAAGCTTTAGGAAGACCATCGGTTGTTTCCAATTTAAGCAGTCAACGACAGGTGTTATGTACCAGTATTCCTATGCTAACTACGGTAATGATAAAAAGATATCATTTGAGTGTGCCTGGAATACTCCGTTGCAGGAGAAAGAAAAGGAGCAGGTCGCCACGTCTGCATCATTCTACTCTCCTACAACTTATATACCTCAGGTACTTGCAATCTGGGTGGGTAAGGTCCTAGGCTTGCCTATTGTCGCTATGGTATACATGGTGCGATTTGCTGTACTGGCTGCATACGTTGCAATGATTATTTTTGCGGTAAAGTTACTACCTGTTCGCAAATGGGCGCTAGTGGGTATCGCACTCTTGCCTACGGCCGTAATTCAGGTGACCAATCCCGGCGGTGACTATATGCTACTTGGAC
>CBRAFJ010000002.1:0-22165 GCA_967755195.1 uncultured bacterium
AAACAGGGTATGGATGTCACGGTACACACGACAGCGGTTAAACCTGGGCGCTCTGACAAGGACGTCCAGCCGCTACTAGCTGAGGCAAAGAAAGTCGCCGAACGTAAATTGACGATAGCAGTCGCTGGTCGCTCTTATGCTATAGACAAACCTACGTTGGCTTCGTGGCTGGCGTTTCCAGAGGACCCGGCTACAAAAAAGATTACAATTGGCGTCAATGATGAAGCGGTAAAGGCATATCTAAATTCGATCCAAAAGGATACGTATATAGCACCTGGTGTGACCATCGTAACAACGCACGACAGCATTGAAACTGCCCGCGTACCCGGGGCTAGTGGTCGCGGCATAGATATGACAGCAACCGCCGAAGCTATTCACAAACAAGTGCTAGCTGGCAGCGGTACCGTTAACGCCACTATGGCCGTGCTGTCGCCAACATTGAAGTACAACCGCAGCTACAGCAAAACTCCGGCTGGTCTACAGGCGCTAGTAAACGACATTGCCCGGGACAAAGGTGACTTCGGTATTTCAGTGCGAAAACTGGGTGATAGCGGTGTGCACGCCAATGGCGACAAACAGTATAGGACGGCTAGTACTTACAAAATGTACGTCGCTTACTCGGTCTTGAAGCGAATAGACGCAGGGCAGATGAACTGGAACGAGACGGCTAGCGGTGGTCAAACATTGAGTCAGTGTTTTGACAAAATGATAGTTAACAGTGACAATCCTTGCGCTGAGTATTTTGGTGACAGGATAGGCTGGGCGGCGGTGACAAACGAAGTCAAAGCGCTTGGTTTGGCGAGGACTAATCTAAACGCGGCAGTTCCTTTGACAACATCTAACGATGCCGCGTTGTTTTTGCAAAAACTCGAGTCAAACCAGCTGGGTGTTAGCGAAGCATCACGAGCACGTCTACTCGATGCGATGAAGCGGCAGGTTTTCCGTCAAGGCATTCCGGCTGGTGTTGGCGTACCAGTAGCCGACAAAGTTGGCTTTATCGAGGGCTACTTGCATGATGCCGCGATAGTCTATAGTCCGAGCGGTGTTTACGTGCTGACGATCTTCAGCAACAACAGCTCATGGGCACAAATTGCTGATGCCGCCCGACAAATCCACGCGCAATTACAGTAGTTTTGTTGTATATTTAGGTTATGTTTAAAAACAAAAAATGGCCTAGCGGACACGGATTTACTATCATCGAAGTCGTTTTGGTGCTGGCTATCGCTGGCCTGATATTTCTGATGGTTTTTCTGGCCTTGCCGGCACTACGAGTAGGTCAGCGCGACCAACAGAGGCGATCTGATTCAGCTATGTTACGGGCGGCCATGGAAGAATGGCGGGTTAACAGCGGCGGTTCGGTTATAGACTCTCAGGCAGATATCAACTCGGTGGAAACCATGTTTGCTCGAGATCACAAAGATCCGACATCGGGCCAGCCATATAACATCATTTTTTATAGTTCACACACCAACCACGAAAGCGTGGTCAATTCACCACTTGGTTCGGTAGCGTTTGTATCGGCACATGTTTGCGGTAGTGACGCCGCTAACGGCACTGGTCCACATAACACGCTAATAACCAGTCACCCGAGCGATCCGAATGACACTAACCTGAAACGGTTCGCATTGCTAATGCGATACGAGGGTGGAAACGTCGTGACCTGCGTAGATAACGACGGTATAGACTAGACGTTAAAGCGGAACTCGACGATGTCGTCGGGCTGCATAACGTAGTCGCGGCCCTCGGTGCGCATTTTTCCAGCGGCTTTGGCGGCAGACTCGCTCCCGGCGGCAATGAGGTCAGGGTAGCTAACGATAGCAGCAGCGATAAAGCCACGCTCGAAGTCACCATGTATAACACCGGCGGCTTGCGGGGCAGTGTAGCCCTGGCGGATGGTCCAGGCGCGAACTTCTTTTTCGCCGGCAGTCAGATAGCTCTGCAATCCAAGTGTGTCATATGCGGCGTGGATCAGCTGATTCAGGCCGCGTTCTTTTACGCCGTAGCTTTCTAATAGCTCGGCAGCGTCAGTGTCATCTAGTCCACGTAGCTCTTCTTCTAACTTGGCGCATATGAAGACTGCTCCAGCAGGGGCTACTAAGCTACTGAGTTCGGCTTTTCGTGACTCGTTTGCGATATCGTCATCAGAGACGTTGAATGCGTAAATAACTGGCTTTGCGGTGAGCAGATGTAGGTCGGCGATGGCTTCAAGGTCGAGTGAAGGTAGGGCGCTGAGTGGTGTGGCTTGTTCCAAGTGACGTTTTAAGCTCTCTAGATAACCAAGCTCTTCGCGCTTGCTCGGGTCGCTTTTGGCCAGTTTGGCTACCTGAGGCAGGCGTTTGTCGATGGTCTGAAGGTCGGCCAAACAGAGCTCAGTGTTTATGATGTCGATATCACGCTGTGGTGTGGTCGGAGTCTCGTCGTGGCGCAAAATGTTGCTGTCCTCGAATGCTCGAACTACATGAACTATAGCATCACAACTACGGATGTTGGCTAGGAACTGGTTGCCGAGACCTTCACCCTTCGATGCGCCAGCTACTAGGCCGGCGATATCAACAAAGGTGACCGTAGCCGGGATGACTTTCTGGGAATTATAAAGTTTGCGTAGCTCCTCTAGTCGAGGGTCTGGGACGGGAACAATTCCTGTGTTCGGTTCGATGGTAGCGAACGGGTAGTTAGCCGCCAGTATCTCGCTGTCGGTTAGGGCGTTAAAAAGGGTAGATTTGCCGACGTTTGGCAGGCCGACGATGCCGATAGATAAACTCATATGAAATCTATTTTAACAGAGGTAGTAAAACTTTGCTATGATGGATCTATATGAAGATTACTGACAAAATACTAGAACTAGATAGCACGCCGTGGCGCCTGTATGAGCCGGAAGGTGGTGATAGTGAATGGTGCGTGCTTTGGCTGCAGGGGTTTAGGAGTAATATCGAAGGTCATGCCGTGGGTGTGACCCGGCTTGCGGATTCGACGAATACTGCATTTGCAATGCTGGATTATGCGGGGCACGGAGGAAATCCCATACAGCTAGAGGATGCGACTCGGAAGCAGCAATTTGACGAAGTAGTTGGGGTTTATGACGAACTAGTGAAACTAGGTTACAAGAAATTTATAGTCATCGGTGGAAGTTTCGGCTCCTACATGGCAGCTCTTCTGATCGGTGCTCGTAGCGCTGAGGCAGTGGTACTGCGTGCTCCGGCTAACTATCCTGACGAAGAGTTCGAACTGGCAAACAAGGATACTTCAGCTGGTCGAAAAGATCGAAGTCACTATCTATATCGGCAAAGTATTGACGATAACTTTAGTAACAATGCGGTGGAAGCGGTTAGGGCGTTCGAAGGCGAAACCTATGTCATAGAGCATGAGAAAGACGAAACTATCAACCGCGCAATCCCTCAGTCGTATTACCGGGCAGCAAAGCATGGTAATTACATTTTGATACCAGGTATTAAACATTCACCCAAGCTGATGTCAAATCCCGAAGGGTATTTTGAGCTAATAGAGATGTGGGTATCGACAATAGTAAAAGCGGTTCAAAAGAATCAACAATTACAGGGGTAATTTTTTAATTCGCTGTGATGTTTCGATAGATCGTGGATTTTATCTGAGATTGTTTTTTTACCATTAGCGTTGTGCTAAGCTAAATGAAATGACTGACGAGCGTGGGAATACGACACAGGGGGCATCTTTGGGCAGTGTTTCGGGAGGCCCAGGTAAAGGCTTGCCGTGGCAACGCCATAGGATACTTTTTGCGCTGCTTTTTGGGGCGATAGTCGTAGTGGCTATCCTGGTTGCAGCCTATTCCCTCATCGACTATAGACAGTCCACTGCGCCAACGCTTTCAGAGTCTACTTATAAGTTAAAGAATGCTAGCGCCGATAGTGACGAAAAAGTTAGCCAGATAACCATAAAGTATAGCCGCCAGTACGATGAGTACCTGGCCGAGCTAAACTCCTCAGCACCATCCAAATGGGATAGGGCTATGCTCGACAAGGCTTATTTTTGTCTGGTCTACGCAGACAAAACAAGCTCACCATACCAGGTCTTGCTGATGTTAGAGGACATAGAGCGGGCGAGGAGTGCCGGTGTCAATGTTGATAAAAACGGTTGGGATATAAAACAAACGGATCGCGATAGCATGAAAAAGCGTGCCGAGGAGAGACGAAATGCGTAAATGGTTAGCTGTGGCGGCACTCGCGTTGGCTGCAAGTTTTCTTTTGGGTTCAAAAGTACACGCTGATACACCGCCACCAGGTTTCGCCACCGGTCCGAGCTATTGGTCTGCTACGCCGGCGCGCACTCTTTGTAATACGACGTCACGACTAGACTTTAATATTTCGGTTCAAAATATGCGATGGGTCAACACTACTACTGGTGAGGTAGAGTATGATCTGCGTTTAGCCTGGGAGCGTTGCGACAGTAGAACGTCAGGTGCGTTTGCATTATATGGTAGCGACGTCTGTCCGCTGTCTGGATACTATGGTGAGTCGGCCTCTGGTAGGGCGTATGACTGTCTAAAATATGTTGGTAATCCTGCCTACCATGATAACTATGCTCTGAGTTGTAGCGGTGGTAGGACCAACGGGCAGTGTGTTACCTCTGTGTTTAACGCTATACGAGTCAACCAAGACCAGCCAACTGGTGGTGTTGGCGCTACGCACTATGACACCATCGCCAACCAGCGAAGAACCATACCTAACTGGAATACTCGCAACAACAGCTCTGGTAACTATGCGGTTGTTAACGCCGGTGATGTCTGTGCTTATTTCAAACTCGGTAGTACCGAAACTTACCAATCGAACGTTCGTTGTCAGTCAGTCACCATCCGGTTTACCTGGACAGTTCCACTGCCGGTTGCCACTATACGACCAGCCATCGATGCTGCCAGCATGCCAGCCGATGTTGCTATCGGTACGCCAGTTGCGCCGCATTTCCGCATTATGAACGACAGCGGTTCGGGCACGGCCGCCACTACGACTGACTACACACGTCGTATATGGCTTTCGGATAACAACAGTGGGGCATTTGGGGCTGGCGATACAGATATTTACCCGGTATATTCACCTGGTTCAAATGTTGCGGTACCAACTAGTGATGTCGACCTCGGTACACCATGGACAACCACGGCTAATGCTACACGATATATATGTGCTTCACTGACGCTACACAACCCTAATCCGGCAAATACAAACGTTGTCTCTAACCCGGCTTGGCGCTGCACCAGGGTAGGTAAATATCCGAGCTTTAGTGTAAATACTGGTGACCTACGAACCGGCGGTGCTTACTACGGAGCAGGCGCCAACTGTCAGATACAGCGTCCTGGTACCATCAATACCAACGCGCTATTTGCCCAGTACTATGGCGTTACATCGCACAACTATAGCGGCGTAACTGCAGCCACGCCTTATCACGGCAATGTCACCAGAGGAATATTTAGTACTGGTAGCATCTATAACACGACGTCGAACACGCCGACGGTCGGTGATTCTAGGGGCTCAAGTCTCAACTTTGCTCGTGGCGCCGGTGCTACACCAGCTCCGGGCGGCGGACAAACTACTGCACTTGGCGGTCAGTTCCATGGTGGTGAAACCGAGATGCTAGCCGCAGGTACGTCATTTAATACCCATTGTCTAACAAATGTCTTTAGGGCAAATAGGTACCCAGCATCGACCTCCACGGTAACAGTGGCTGCAACCTCCACGCAGACGCTGCCAGCGCCGGCTGCCGGCACTAGGGCGATAACCTATGCTGTCTGTGGTAACGCCGCAAACAGGGTTTTAACGCTAAACGCTCCGTCTGGAAGTACACTGAACCTTACTGCCGGTCAACGATACATAGTGAGGGTAGTGCCCGGTGCGGGTGCCGCTTGTCGTGCCAATCCTGTGACGGTAGTTCTAAATACTAACGTCACCTATAGCGGCGTTGCAACAGCCGAGACATTGCCGCAGTTCGTGCTGCTGGCAGGTGATACGGTGACTTCTAGGGTTCAGATAAAGGTTGCAGCCGGCGTAACACGCTTAGACGGTATCTACGCCAATGCCAGTCAAGACCCGAACATAGAGTCGTTCTTGACCTGTAATGACAAGGTAGCGAAAGGTGTCACCAACCAGATAACCCAAAACCAATGTAACAACCGCCTGGTCGTCAACGGTGCCATCATCCTGGGCGGTCGCCTGAGCCCATACCGTACTGCCGGACACGATACCGCTGCAGATACAACACCAGCTGAAGTCTTCAACCTCCGTCCAGATGTCTTGATGAGCGATGCTTTCAGGGGTGGATCAGCATCACTAAACGACATCAGCCAGCGAGAAGTCGCGCCGCGTTATTAGAAATGTCGGTTTGTAGTAAAAAAGCCATTGCCAATAGTAAAACTGCTTATGTATAATAGCCACTAGTATGAAGTTATTTCCTTCGGTGGGCGATTATTTTGCATTGGACATTGGCACGACTGCTGTCCGAGTTGTGCAGTTAACGGGTGGAAATGGCTCGTGGTCTTTAGATCGCTACAGCTCTGTTCCGGTCGACATAAAGGTTAGCAGCTCTGACGCACCAGCTGACCAGCAAAAGCTCGGTGAGATTATCATGACTGCCGTCGGGCAGGCCGGTGTTAGCCTAAAAGACGTTATCATTGGCATTCCATCTGACAAGATGTTTGCGACCGTTGTCGAACTGCCTGACATGCCAGCAAACGAGTTGGGCGCGACTATCAAATACCAGGCTGAACAATATATTCCTATGAGCCTGGACGAGGCCAAGATCGACTGGGCGCTACTGGGAAAATCAGTCAATGACGCTAGCAAAAACGAAGTTCTGCTAACTAGTGTTCAAAACAGCTTTACAGAGGGCCGTCTAGACCTAATAGAAGGCCTCGGCTTTAACGTTGTGGCTATTGAACCAGATTCACTGGCGCTGACGAGAGCACTTCTGCCTACTGGTATCAGCGATGCTAGGGTAATTGTCGAAGTCGGCGACTTTACAACCGACATCGTCGTGACTTACGGTGATGCACCACGCCTGATGCGCTCACTGCCGACTGGCATGCAGAGCTTTGTGAAAGCTACCGCGCAGAACCTGAACATAAAACCAGAACAATCAGCCCAGTTCATCACCAAGTTCGGTATGCAGCAGGACAAGCTAGAGGGTCAGGTTTTCCGGGCTCTGCAGGCAACCGTTGACCAGTTGGCTATCGAGATCGAGAAATCGACCAAATTCTTCCAGACAAAATATCCAAGCGTTCAAGTTGGCGGCATGATCATGTCTAACTACGGCGTGACTATTCCAGGCTTTGGCGAGTATATCAGTCGCAAGATTTCACTACGCGCCGAGCTAGGTAACCCATGGCAGCGTGTTCGAGTTAGTTCTGGAGATCAGGTCAAACTGCAACCACTGTCGTCCCAGTTTGCTGTGGCTATCGGCCTAGCCCAGAGAGGGGCATCCGAATGATCCAACTAAACTTGCTACCAGATATCAAGCGCGAATTCCTGAAAGCTCGCCGCACCCAGGCAAAAGTCATCAGCACTGCGATACTAGTTTGTATCGGCTCGGCTGGCGCTGTTGTGCTGGCTGGTATGTGGGTTTATGGTGTTCAGACTATCCACAAAGCGGCTCTAACTGACAGCATCCAAAAAAAGTCTACCGAACTAAAGAACATCAAAGATATCGATAAATACGTCACGGTCCAGAACCAGCTGCAAAATATCAGTGCTCAGCACGAGAGCAAGGCGATAACTTCACGTATCTTTGACACTCTATCGAAACTGAACCCAAAAGCGCCTAACAACGTGCGGGTAACATCACTCGACCTCGACCTAAGTCCAGAGGTAAGCGCCATCACGCTAGATGGTGAGACAGAGTCCTTTACTGGACTGGAAACTTTCCGCGACACCCTGAAAAACGCTTCGTTGTCATACAACGAGGAATCAGAAAATGTTAACGAACCCCTATTTCTAGATGGTAGCGTTACTGTACTAACACAGAGTATCGGCAAGTCGCAAAGCGGCGGCACATTAGTAGCATTCCGTATTAGTGCCAAATACAACCCAAAACTGTTTGCGCGCAGCACCAAAAACTATGTCGTGGTTGTGCCTAATAAAGACACTACTCAGTCGAAAGAGGACACACCTGATGTCTTTGGCGACACACAAGCTGCAGGAGGAGGGCAATAATGGCTGATAACACGCAACAAACACGACCGGTTGGACAGCCAGTGCTTGTCGGCCTGTCAAAGAGACAGCAGCTAGACAAAACCAACCGCAATATCTTTATCTGGGTAGCCGTGGCGGCTGCTGTACTATCTTTGAGTATCGTGGCTCTACAGTTTTTGGTCCGTGAAGGCATATTTAACCAAGAAATCATCAACCGCAAGTCAAAAGCCGAAAAGACTCTCCAGCAGAATCTAGCTAGCGTTGAAGAGCTAAAACAAAATGTCGACGCACTGCTAGCTAACGATTCACTGACCGCGCTACGAATCAACCCGACCGATAGCGCTTTGCAGGTGATCCTAGACGCACTACCGACCACTGGTGACTCGACGACTTTTTCGAACTCTCTTTATAGCAAAGTCCTCAGTCGTAACGGTGTAGCGATAAGCAACGTAACCGTGGGCGATATCCAGGCAGCTGGTTTAGCCGCTGCGCCAGCAGAGCTTACTACAGATGCTACCGCCAGTGGCACTGCTTCGGTACAGCCTCTGAAGTTTTCGGTGTCATTTACCGGCAACCAAGACCAGATAAAAGCAACCATGGCTGACATAGAACGAACCATCCGGCCGATAAACGTACAGCGTCTAAATGTTCGTTCGACAGAAGGCGCATTGGGCGTTACAGTCGACGGCGAGACATACTTTTTGCCGCGTAGCACTGTCGAAGTACGCAAGGAGCAGGTAAAGCCATGAACAAAAACAACATAGCGATTTTGATAGTCATAGTGCTCGTCGCTGCCGGTTTTAGCTACGGCATCGGCACAGCGCTACTAGGTGACCGAGTCTCGAAGCCTCAGGATGTTGAAGTTGTTGATGCGATATCGTCAGAGATTGCTGAACCAGACAAGACTGTGTTTGCTAATGACGCCATCAACCCAACCGTACAGATAACTATTAGTGACAACAACCAAAACCCGTTAGGAAATTAGGTAGCTTGCCATGGCAGCACTGACAGACGAACTGCAGGCCAAGCTCGAACAACTGTTCGTAACTGATAAGGTACTAACAGCGGACAACATAGCTAGTCAAAAAGCTAAGGCCCAAAAAACCGGTACACCGCTGTTGACGCAGCTGGTTCAAGACAAAGTTATTACTAACGAAGACCTGACTCGCGGCATAGCGACAGTCAGTCAGGTTCCGTATGTCAACTTGGCTAAAACCGATATCAACCAAGAAACTCTAAAGTTGTTACCAAAAGAAATCGCCGAGCGCTACATGGCGGTGCCGCTCGGAACACTAAAATCTACCACTGGTGGACAGCCGCGGCTAGCTGTGGCGATGCTGGACGCTAACAACGTCCAAGCTGTCGACTTTTTGGCCAACAAAATTGGTCGACCGATAAAAGTCTACATGGCGTCAGAAGAGGGTGTGCAGCACGTTCTCGACCAGTACACAGTTGACCTAGCGCACGGTGTTAGTGACGCTATAGCGCCGCCAGAGGAGCTGCTGGCTGACGCCGGCAAAGGCGGCGCAAAGGGCAAGAGCGTCGAAGCTAACGCCCTGGTCATAAAACAAGACTCGCCGATATCACGGGCTCTGAATACCATATTGGAATACGCGGTTCGCTCTCGGGCATCAGACATTCACATGGAGCCAACTGAAGTTGACTTCAAAATCCGCTGTCGCATAGACGGTGTGCTGCGCGAAGTTATGAAATTGCCAAAAAGCATCGAACCGGCTCTTATTTCACGTATCAAGATCCTCAGCAATCTGAAAATCGACGAGCATCGTGTTCCGCAAGACGGTCAGTTTACCGTCCGTACCGCTGGCAAAGACGTCGACCTGCGTATCTCTATCAGTCCAGTTGTTTGGGGTGAACAGGTAGTTGTTCGTTTGCTAGACAAGTCTGGCAACACTTTTAACCTAGAAGACATGGGCTATGCCGGACGAGCGCTCCGAACTATCCGAAAAGGTATCAAAAAGCCGAACGGCATGGTGTTGACCTCTGGACCAACCGGTTCTGGAAAGTCGACTAGTCTGTATGCGCTGGTTCAGGAAATCATGGACGACTCAATCAACATCGTCACCCTAGAGGACCCTGTCGAGTATAAAATGAGCGGCGTCAACCAGATACAGGTAAATGCTGACGTTGGGCTAACTTTTGCATCTGGACTGCGTTCTATACTGCGTCAGGACCCAAATGTAGTGATGGTTGGTGAGATTCGTGACTCAGAAACGGCCACTCTGGCAGTGCAGGCAGCCCTGACGGGGCACTTGGTGTTCTCGACATTGCACACCAACTCGGCAGCGGGTGTCTTGCCACGTTTGCTCGACATGGGTATCGAGCCGTTTTTGATAGCCAGCACCGTCAACACCGTTATCGGTCAGCGTCTAGTGCGCCGTAACGGGGAAGAAAGAACTACTTACCAGTCGACCGAACTAGAAACCAAGAGCATTCAGGAGACTATAGGACATCTGTTACCAAAGGACGCATCACAGGTTGCCAGCGTCTCGGCGGATCTGGGATACAAAGACCTACCATTAGCCGGTCAAACCGCTTATACTTTAACCAAGGGCGTAGATACGCCGCATACACCAAACGGTTACAAAGGTCGGCTCGGTCTGTATGAAGTTATGGATGTTACCGAAACCATCCAGAGCCTTATCATAAAGCATGCGACCAGTGGCGATATCCAGCGACAGGCAGTGCTAGAGGGTATGGTGACGATGCGGCAAGACGGCTACCTAAAGGCGCTACAGGGGCTGACAACGCTAGATGAAGTGAACCGAGTAGCGGCCAACATGGCATAAGGAGTGGGAATAGAAAAATGGATCCAGAACAAGTACAACAGCAGCCACAGTCACAACCAGCAAACCAGGAATTACGTATCGAGCTATTGCTCGAGGACGTCATTCGAAAACGCGCCTCGGACCTCCACTTGCAGGTGGGGCTACCACCGATGCTGCGTATCGATGGTTCGCTGAGCCCAATCCCTGGCTTTGACAATTTGAGCGAAGAAGATGTCGAAAAACTGGTATTTGCCATTTTGGACCAGGACCAGCAGCAGATATTGATGAAGGATAAAGAGTTTGACTTTAGCTTTGCCTTTGGTGACCTAGGCCGTTTTCGTGTTAACGCCTTTCACGAGCGCGGCAACCTAGCCGCTGCACTGCGCTTGATCCCGAACGAGATAAAAACCGTTCAGGAACTAGGTATGCCGGCGGTGGTTAACAATTTTGCTAACTATCCGCGCGGTCTAGTGCTGGTGACCGGACCGACTGGTTCTGGTAAATCAACAACCCTATCTGCACTTATCGACAAGATAAACTCTGACAAAGCTCACCACATTATCACTATCGAGGACCCGATAGAGTTCACGCACAAGTCGAAAAAATCAGTCGTCGTCCAGCGCGAAGTTCACTATGACACTTACAGTTTCTCGGCGGCGTTGCGTTCATCACTGCGTCAGGACCCAGATGTCGTGCTGATCGGTGAGATGCGTGACCTCGAGACTATTTCAGCAGCCATAACCATAGCCGAGACCGGTCACTTGGTGTTCGGTACACTGCACACTAACAGTGCAGCGCAGTCTATCGACCGTATGATCGACGTTTTTCCGCCACACCAGCAGCCGCAGATTCGTGCTCAGCTGGCAAACATTTTGATGGCTATCTGTTCTCAGCGACTAGTACCGATGATCGGTGGCGGTCGGGCAGTTGCAGCCGAGATATTAGTTGCCACGCCAGCGGTACGTAACATCATTCGTGAAGGCAAAACCCACCAGCTAGACGCCGTTATCCAGACTGGAGGCGATCAGGGCATGCAGAGCATGGACAAGACCCTTGTCGGTCTAGTTCAGGCCGGGCAAGTGACTTACGAAGAAGCGCGTAACTTTGCCGTCGACCTAGGTGAATTTGACAGGATGATGAGAGGCTAACGACGTGATCAACTTTACCTACAAAGCTCGGGACATGGCTAGCAACAAGGTAGTTAGCTCTACCGTTCAGGCCGAGTCGGAGGCGGAGGCTGGTCGACTACTGATGGAGCGCAACCTGGTTCCGCTATCCATCGTTCCCGAGGGTCAAAAGTCAGGATTGTTCGAGAGATTTTCTAACCGTATTTCGGTCAAAGACCGAGTCGTTTTTACTCGTCAGCTAGCGACGCTTATTAGTGCTGGTTTACCTCTGGCTCAGAGTCTACACACCGTTCAGGAACAGACGACCAACAAAAAGTTGAAGGTAGTCGTTCAGAACATCATCAGTAGTGTTGAGGCTGGTAGCACACTGGCTAAAGCTTTTGACAAAGAAGGTATATTTAGTGAACTGTTTATCGCTCTTATCGCCGCTGGTGAAGTGAGCGGTACTTTAGACAAAGCCCTAGAGCGCATCGCTAATCAACAGGAAAAAGACGCCGAGATCGCCAGTAAGGTGCGCGGCGCAATGATCTATCCAGGTATCGTTCTGGCAGTCATGCTCGGTGTGATTATCTTCATGCTTACCAGTGTCGTGCCGCAGATAGAGGATTTGTATAAGAGCCTAAAAAAGGACTTACCACTGCTAACTCAAATAATGGTCACGTCCGCCAACATACTGATGAGCTACTGGTGGGTGTTCATCATTATTATCGTTGGTCTGGTGCTGTACCTACGTAGTTACGCCAAAACCGAGAACGGCAAGCGAACTTTCGACAATATGAAACTGAAACTACCACTATTTGGCAATCTGTTTAAAGTGCTCTACATGGCACGTTTTACCCGTACCGGCGAGACACTACTGATGAGCGGTGTCCAGATGCTCGAGATGTTGCGTATTTCTGGACAGTCAGTTGGTAATATTCCAGTCCGTGAAGCCCTAGGCAGGACATCAGAAAAGGTGAAAAGTGGTAAGTCGCTCGCTGCCTCGCTGAAAAACGAAGAACTGATACTACCGTTGGTGTCACAGATGATAAGCATCGGTGAGCAGTCGGGTAGTATTGACACCATGATGGGCAAGGCGGCGACATTTTACGAAAACGAGCTCGACAACGCTATCAAGGCTATATCAACATCCATCGAGCCGCTACTGATGGTCTGTCTGGCGGTGGTGGCCGGTGGTATGGTTGGCGCAATATTGTTCCCGATCTACAGTCTGGTCGGTGGCAACAATATTCAGTAAAATTCTCGTTGTAAAAAAAGAGTTGCAACCGGGACCAAGGGCGTATACAATCATAAGCAATATGGGGCAATACCCGTAGCAATAAAAATCATTTACTACTTAACCGAAAGGGTGGGAAGAGTAATGAACTCAATAAATAAATCTAAAGGCTTTACGATCATCGAGGTCGTTCTGGTGCTAGCTATCGCTGGTCTTATCTTCCTGATGGTCTTCCTAGCTTTGCCTGCGCTGCAGCGTACTCAGAAGAACAATGCTCTTCGTTCTGAGGTAACTCGTGTACTTTCACTGGCAGTTGACTATCGTGCAAACAGCAACGGACAGTACGTTAGTAGTACTGCGACCGCTCAGACTCTACGAACACAGGCTGGTCCTGACCAGTTGCTAGGTATCAGTTTTGCAACTACCGATCCTAACAGCGTAGCTGAGGGCAACGCAGTTATGGTTCGTGGTACATGTAACGGTGCAGAAGCAAACGCAGCCGGAGCTGCTCAGTCATACGCTATTGAATACACCCAGTATGGTGGTGTAACCGCTTGTATCCAGAGCAACGCCTAACATCTAGTTAGTACAAAAGAGGGCAGTCATACCGGCTGTCCTCTTTATTTTGGCGTCATATAGCTTGTGGTTTGGTAACATAGTAGTAATGAATATTCTTATCGGGGTATATATGGCGCTAATAGGTGCCGCTATGGGTAGTTTTGCTGGTGCCGTAGCCTGGCGTCTGCATAAGGGTAGGGACTTCGTACGTGAACGTTCTGAGTGTGAACACTGCCGCCATATCTTAGGCTGGTATGACCTAATACCAGTAGTCAGCTGGTTACAGCTGGGTGGTAAATGCCGTTACTGCCACAAGCCTATAGGGCCGTCGGCACTACTGCTCGAGCTCGTAACGGCCGTCAGTTTTGTTCTGTCATTCGCATTTTGGCCGTTTGGGTGGAGTTCTCTAGGGTTAGCACTGTTTATTACCTGGTTAGTGTCACTGGTACTACTAACCATACTTTTCGTCTACGACCTACGTCACTCACTGCTGCCCGATGTTCTGGTTTGGCCTTTGGCTGTCATTGGCCTGGTGATGTTCTGCATGAAAGCGATTCTACAGGGGCAGCCATACGCACAGTGGCCCATAGAAGCATTACTGGCGTTAATACCTATAACTGGCGTCTACGGCCTTCTAAATGTATTGTCACGGGGGCGTTGGATAGGTCTCGGTGATGTCAAACTAGGTCTGTTCATCGGCTTAGCTCTAGGTTGGCAAAACGCCACACTAGCACTGTTTTTAGCGAACTACTTGGGCTTTTTCTGGGTTATACCAGGTATGCTGCGAGGCAAGTTGGATCGAAACGCTCGCATGCCATTCGGACCATTCCTAATACTGGCGACGTTTATAGCCTTTTTGTGGGGCGAAGACGTAATCGCATTTGTTTTAGGGTCGCTGGTCTAGACCGAGAAGGCCATTTCACAAATTATGCTTATGCTCTATACTTAAATCCAAGTATGAGGGGGCAAGCCGGGTTTACGATTGTCGAGGTTACATTATTCCTGGGTATAACGGGTTTGTTACTTTTTATGGTCATGACCGGTTTTGGGGGAACCATCCAAAGCAACCGTGTCACTGACACCAACCGGTCGTTCGAGGCGGCTATCGAAGCAGAATTTTCCGATGTTCGCTCAGGGACCTTTACTAGGGCCTCTAACGACAGCTGTATAGCGCCACTGCCAGCCGAGACGCCGGGCGCTTCGAACTCTTGTCTAAGTATCGGTAAACTACTGGTATTCAAAGCCGGTGGTAGCGGTATTTCGTCATACAACATAGTTGCCGATATCGCTCCGACTACTAGCTGTAGTGAGGTCGGCGCCATGGTGCTGGAATGCTACAACCCGCGAGTTATAAATACTGCTAACCCAGTCAGCACGATAACACCGCAGTGGGCAGCGACTATTGCCCGGGTCACGTTCCAGCACAAAACCATTAGCGCAGCTACTATGACTGCAACATCTATCGCTGTCATGCGTGATCCGGTATTAGAAACTATCTATGTCGTTCCAAATAACACGGCCGTACCTGGTAATGGTGTTTATCCGGTGTTCACTAGTATTCCAAACGACAACTATATAAATACACAGGGACAAATATGCATCCGTCATGATACTTTCCCAGCTCGAATTGGCTACACGCATTTCACCGGCGGGGCGGGTTCTGGCACTATAGTGCAGTCGATGCAACCACTGAAGGCGGGCTGGGCATGCTAGTTTTCAAAAAACCACGAGGCGAGAGACAAGCCGGAGATTCACTAGTCGAGGTAATGTTGGCTTTTGCAGTTATGGGACTGGTTGTAGCCTCGGTGACGCGAATTATGAACGATACCTACAGCAACATCTTCGCTAGTGGCCAGCGTTCCCAGGTGGAATCACTAGCTAAAGGGCAGCTGGCGATACTACGTGCCGCCCATGACAGAGAAGTAGCTAACCCAGAATCAACCGAATGGGATCAGATACTCACCGAACTAACGCCAACCAACGCGGCCGTTTCGACGGATGGCTGTGTGCGTACAAAACGAGGTATTGGCTTTAATACCAATACAACAGGCAACTGGATGACGCCAACAGCGGCTATACTGCCATCAACTGCTCCGGGCAATAGAGTTACTCCAACAGAAGGCCTGCCAGTGCCCGGCGTATCTATGTGGATAGAAGTTCAATTCGGCGAGGGTGGCTCGAGTCGTGATTTTTATGACTTTTATGTCAAATCTTGTTACGGCGGTGTTGGTGGCGTACCACAACAGTCAAAAAGCGTTATACGGCTGTATCGTCCGAGCGCTAGCACTGGAGATGGTGGAGTAGGGGTTCTGGCATGAATATGAACAGAGGGCAGCAGGGCTTTACTATCATCGAACTGATACTTAGTATCACGTTCATTAGCGCGCTAATGATGTTAGCTGCGGCACTGTTGATGCAATCTATAAATATCTACAGCAAAGGAACAAGCCTAAAACAGGTCAACCAGGCAGGGCGTGAGATCGTTGAAGAGATTAACCGAGCCGGTGCCAGTGGTTTTGACGTTCATATAGACGACAACGGGCGCATCGGCTATCTGTGTATCGACATGGCTCAGAACCAACAAGTGTACGTCTGGAACTCGCTAGAAGCCGCTGGAACCGATGTCTATAGGGCGGGTACTACACCGATAACCCTGGCCAGGCTCGAAGGTGACAGCGCGGCGTGTCCGGGAATGCTAGAAAGTTACGATTTTGACTCTGCTGATGTCGTGTCGCTACTTTCCAGTCAGGTTAGGATGCTCGGCGTCGACATAGTCGAAAGCTCTTCGCCAAGCCTAAAAAAGGTCAGGTTTTGGTTCGGTACCTGCGATGGTTCAGTTAACTGTACTAGTAACGTAGCTGGCATGAAGCCTACCTACAACGCGAGCGGTTCACCTAAATGGCGTTGTCCAACGATATCGCTAGGTTCGTACTGCGCGACATCTTCCTTTGAAGCAATCATTTATACCCCAAATAACGAGGAATAGACATGAAAATAACAGACAATCACTATAGGCAACAGGGTGTAGCATCGATACTAACCGTTCTTTTCTTTACGGTCATCATATCTATCGTTACGCTGAGTTTTGTCCGGTTGTCGCAAACTGAGAGCGAACAGGCACTTGAGGACACATTGTCAAAGTCGGCTTTGTCGGCGGCTTACTCGGGCGTAAATGACGCCAAGCGTGCCATATTGTTTTGTATGGAAAACCCGTCTAATCCTGCCTGTGTCGGTCTAAATGACCAGAACTGCCCACAAGGCTTCACGGCTACTATGGGTCCGGTTATAGGCACTGCATATGATGCCGGCATCGGTGGTGTGCGGGTCGGTGACCCGAGCATCAACGAGCGCTATAGTTGCGCAACTATCATCAGTGATACTAGCGACGTTGCCGGATCACTAGATATCGACAGCGACACAAATACAGTGCTGCTGCCACTACGGTCTATCGGTGATTTCAACCAGATCCGCTTGTCTTGGCAGCCATCTTCGGATGATGTCAGCACAACAGGATTAGACTACTGTGTTGGCGGCAACTGTAACACTACGCACGCCTCATATAGGGACACCGATGCCTACGGTACGTATTTTAACTACCAGCCGAATTGGCCAGCCATGATGCGAGTATCGCTGTTTACTCAGACTGGGGCGATCAACTTGAACGGTGCCGGTGACGGCATAAACACTGGTGGACTCAGCGAGCAAACCTCGTTCCTTTACCCAACCAGCAGTGCTGCAGCTGGCACCGGTTGGCTAACTGGTCGCAAGTCGATAACTTGTCGTAATGGCGCAAACGGCTACACGGTGTACACTCCCGACCGACGCTACGCCTGCCAGGTCACCATCCCAGTTAACAGCGTGGCTAACGACTACTACCTGCAACTAACAAACGTTTATAACGACACCGAATACATGGTGGAACTGCGCAACACTGCCATCCCAGGAAATACCAACGTTCTGTTCGACAATGTTATGCCAGAGATCGACTCGACTGGTGCGGTCGACAACACATATCGTCGTGTTAAAGTCCGTGTTATGAATGCGGTAACACCTATAATGCCGTCAGCCATCGATACAGGTGCTGGTATTTGTAAAGACTTTACGGTGTCTAGCGCAGCCGGTAGCTTCGGTGAAGGGGACTGCGGCTACTAGTACTAGTCGTCCTTGTGTGAGCGATGAAATCGCTGGTGCACTTCACGCAGATGTTGGTCGGTGACATGGGTGTAAACCTGGGTAGTCGAGATGTTGCTGTGACCGAGCATACTTTGAACCGAGCGCAGGTCAGCCCCATTCATCAGCAGATCGGTAGCAAAACTGTGCCGCAGAGTGTGTGGCGAGACTTGCTTTGTGATGCCGGCAGCTTTGGCATAGTAGCTAACTATACGTTGAACAGAACGGGGAGTTAGACGAAAACTGTCACCATCACCGGTATCCTCTTTACTACCGCTGTAACGGATGAACAGCGGTTTGGCGCCGTCGGTGCGAGTAGTCAGGTAAGTTGCTAGGCTTTCCGATGCTTCGGGGCTTATGAATACGGGGCGGTCTTTTTGGCCTTTTCCGCGGACCATGAACTCGCCGCGCTTTAGGTTAACGTGATCGCGGTCGAGGTTGCATAGTTCACTAACACGCAAACCACTACTGTAGAGCAGCTCTAAAATAGCTTTGTCGCGCAGATATTGCGGCGTCTTATCCTTTACGGTAGCCAGTATGCGTTCGGTTTCCTCCTGAGACAGAAAACTGACTTGTTTTCGTTTGGTTTTAGGCAGTTCTATCTTTTCTGGCGTCAGTGATTCTATCTCGCGCTTGCTCAGGTACCCCAAAAAACTGCGCAGAGCTATCAGATGGTAACTTTGGGTTAGTGGGGAAAGACTGTCGCCATTTTCGTTTTCGTAGCGGTTTAGCCATAGTCGCCATTTGCGGACAAGTTCAGGGGTTATTTTTTCAGCTTCGATATCGCCAGCGAACTCGACTAACCGCTCCAGATAGAGCTTGTAGTTAGCAGCTGTACGCCAAGAACGACCGCGTTCTACCTCGACGTGTTCGATAAAATCTATGATCAGTTCGCCTATATACATCTACCTAGCATCATAGCGCTTTTGGTTTTATTTTGCGACACGGCTACGTAGGTTACAATGGGTATCAATGAGTATTATCGAAGCTATTATCCTCGGTCTCATCCAGGGACTGACAGAGTTTATTCCTATATCCAGTTCAGGGCATTTAGTCATAGCCCAGTACTTTATGAGCGGCGCTAGTGAACACCTTTTTTTGGAGTGGATTAACTTAGGTACGGTACTGGCGTTGGTGGTCTATTTTTGGCCGCGTATCATAGGGATTTTGCGCGATGTTTTTCTAGACCGTAACTATAAACTAGCTATGAACATAGTCATCGCTATGATTCCGGCCGGCCTGGTCGGGTTTTTCCTGGCTGATTTCATCGAGACGCACGAATTTTTCGGTAGTGTCTGGACTGTAGTGTTCACTCTGATAATCGTTGGTGTGCTGCTGATAGTAGTCGACAAACTACCGCACCTGGGCAACGTAAAGCTGCCTGACTTGCCAGCCAAACGTGCGCTGACAGTCGGTTTAGTTCAGGTGCTGGCCCTAATACCAGGTACGTCACGTTCAGGCAGTACCATCATCGCCGGTCGCCTGATGGGACTAAAAGCGGCTGACGCTGCCGAGTTCAGCTTTTTGGTGTCGATACCGATCATGTTCGGTGTTATCGCCAAACTACTAGTCAAAGAGGGTGATCGTGCCTATTTGCTAGACAACCTTACGCCATTACTAGTTAGTAACGCCGCCGCGTTTGTTAGTGGCCTACTGGCAGTTGGGTTCCTGATGCGATACCTGGAAAAACACTCGTTGGCAGTATTTGGCTGGTACCGAGTATTGCTAGCCTTGGTACTAGTCGCCGTACTTCTGTTACAATAAGCACCAAAGTTGAACAAAATAGGAGATCAAATGGAACAAACCCTAGTTGTACTGAAACCTGACGCTGTCCAGCGTGGGCTTATTGGAGAAATCATCACTCGTTTTGACCGTGCCGGCCTGAAAATGGTCGCCGCAAAGATGGTCTGGCCTGGTGAGGAGCACTTCCACAAGCACTACGAAGGTATCGGTGCGCTTATCTCTCGTCGCGGTGAGGACATCTACAACGTCACTCTAGCTGCAATGACCGAATCGCCAGTTTTCGCATTTGTACTCGAGGGTGTCGGTGCTATCGAACACGTTCGCAAGATGGTTGGCGCAACCGACCCACGTGAAGCTGCTCCAGGGACTATCCGTGGTGACTTCACCCACATCAACCGTGCCTACGCTGTAGCGAACGACATGACACTGCCTAATCTAGTACACGCATCAGCCGACGCTGCCGAAGCAGAGCAAGAGATCGCACTTTGGTTCAACGGCGAAGAGCTACAGAGCTACGACATGCCACACCAGTCAGTGGTGCACGGCCGCAATCCGAACAAAAAATAGTATAATCAAGCGATGGGAAAGCCTCGGGCTTGTCCCATCTCACGCCCTGGTAGTTCAACGGATAGAATAATTCCGTCCTAAGGAGGAGATGTAGGTTCGATTCCTGCCCGGGGTACCATACAAAAAACCAGCCCTTGCGGTTGGTTTTTTGTATGAAATGGTATGATACATACATGGAAAAACAGTTTGACGGCCAACGCGAAGGCGAAGAGGTCGTCTTGGTCTTTCGTCGCCATATCATCGCTCTTCGCAAAGGGTTTTATTCTATTCTGATCCCATTTGCGATCGCGAGTATTCCGGCCATTCTCTTTCCGGGTAATCTAACGCTGTTCTATATAGCCTTTGGTGCTCTCGGTTTTGGGATGATACTTTTCTTTTATCACTGGATAGGCTGGTATTTTACGGTCTTTATATTGACTGACCAGCGCCTGCGCCAGAGCACGCAACGGGGGTTCTTCGGCAAGAGTGTCATTGACCTACCGGTGACAAAGATCCAAAACATAAGCTATAATATCCCTGGACTATCAGGTGAACTTTTCGGGTTTGGGACTATAGTTATCCAGACATATGTCGGTGACTTGGTGCTCGACCTAGTGCATCGGCCGGGCGAGGTATATAACAAATTGCAGGACGTCGCAGCAGCTGCAGGCGCTAGTAATATAGGAAATCATGAAGAAGAAATTAATAGCTAAATTGCCAAAGTTTGGTAAAAAGAAACCGACGGACGAGAAACCGAGTCGTATTACCAATGAAACGGTTGCCGAGCATCGTGAACAGATTCTGGCCGGTGGGCGCAAGTTCAAGTACCCAGTTCAGTACGCCAAACACAAATTGGTCCTGAACAGTATATTTATCGCTATTGGGGCAATAATACTGCTGGTAGTTTTAGGTTGGTATCTGTTGTATCACGCGCAACTGATGACAAAGTCTATGTACCGTTTGACACAGCTAGTGCCGGTACCGGTGGCTAACATCGACGGCGAGAACGTTCGCTATAGCGAATATTTGAAAAAGTATCGCAGCGATATATTTTCTCTGGTCCAACAAGAACAGATAAATCTAAACAGCGTTGACGGCAAGCGTCAGTCAGAATACTACAAGCGTCGCGAGCTCGACAGCGCTATAAAAGACGCCTACGTTAACAAGCTAGCTCGCGAAAACAAGGTAACTGTGACCAGGGCAGAGGTTGATGACTTCATCACTCGTACTGTAAACAGTAAATCCATCAGTTTGGAAGCTTATGAAAAAACGGTGCTACGCAATTTCTACGACTGGTCACTAGATGAGTACCGTGGGGTAGTGAAAGCACGCCTTTTGATGCAAAAAGTCAGCTTTGCTATCGACGACAAGGCTAAGTCGCGTGCCGACAAACTAGTACAGCAACTGGCGCAACCAGGGGCGGACTTTGCCTCTGTTGCCTCCAAAGAGTCTGACGACATAGCAACCAGGCCGAATGGCGGCGATGTTGGATCTCTACCGCTGGATAACCAGGACGTAAACGGCCTTATTTCAGCCGCCAGGCGCCTCAGCCCAGGACAGGTCAGTGGACCAATAGAGGGCAGCGACGGCTACTACATCATAAAGCTGACCGACAAAAACGATAGTAGCGTGCATTTTTCTCAGATAAAGATTGGTTTGGCTGAGCTAGACGAGCGTTTTAACGCTATCAAGAACTCGAACAAAGTCAAAGAGTACATAAAAGTCGACAAGCTGTAGTATTTACCCCTGTTGCAAAGCAGGGGAAAGTTTGATAGACTAACCTAGTTAATTTATGGGCTCGTAGTGAAGTTGGCCTATCACGCCTCCCTGTCACGGAGGAGATCGCCGGTTCGAATCCGGTCGGGCCCGCCA
>CBRAFJ010000003.1:0-21030 GCA_967755195.1 uncultured bacterium
AGGCGATGGGCTTTGGCAAGAGCAAGGCTCGTCTATACGGCAACGAAAAGTCGAAAGTTGTTTTCGCTGATATCGCCGGTAACGAAGAGGCCAAAGAAGATTTGACCGAAGTTGTTGACTTCCTGAAGCACCCTAAAAAGTTCCACGATGTTGGTGCCAAAATACCTAAGGGTGTTCTACTAGTAGGCCCTCCGGGAACTGGTAAAACTATGCTGGCACGAGCTGTTGCTGGTGAAGCCGAAGTACCTTTCTTTAGCATTTCTGGCTCAGAATTCGTCGAAATGTTCGTTGGTGTCGGTGCTAGCCGCGTCCGCGACTTGTTCGAAAAAGCTAAAAAGAACGCTCCATGCATTATCTTTATAGACGAGATCGACGCCGTTGGACGCCGTCGTGGTTCTGGCATGGGCGGTGGTCATGACGAGCGCGAACAGACGCTGAACCAGATATTGGTCGAGATGGATGGTTTCGAAGGCGGCACGAACGTTATCGTTCTGGCAGCCACCAACCGTGCCGACGTTCTAGACCCAGCACTACTGCGCCCAGGCCGTTTCGACCGTCGCACCAACATCATCTTGCCTGAACGCAAAGACCGCGAATCTATCCTGAACGTTCACTTCAAAAACAAGCCGATGGAAAGTTCGGTTGATCTGGATAAACTTGCTGCCAAAACTGCAGGTAGCTCAGGTGCTGACCTAGCGAACATTGCTAACGAAGCTGCAATCATCGCAGCTCGTCACAACCGTAAAAAGATCAGCAACGACGATGTCACAGCGGCATTTGAAAAAGTTGCCATCGGTCCAGAGCGCAAGACAAAGATAATGAACGACAAAGAAAAAGAGCTGACTGCTTACCACGAGGCCGGTCACGCCATAGTTGGTCATGTTCTTCCAGACAGTGACCCGGTTCACAAAGTGACCATCATTCCACGCGGTGGTACAGGTGGTGTGACCTGGTTCCTGCCACCAGAAGACCGTAGCTACACTAGCGTTGTCGAGTTCAAAGACATCCTAGCTCGTGCTCTAGGTGGACGTATCGCTGAAAAAGTTGTTTATGGCGAAGACCGCATAACTACCGGTGCCGGTTCTGATCTGCGCAAAGCGACCGAGATTGCTCGTGATATGGTTATCGAACAGGGAATGGGTAACGCTCTACGTGACCAGGTATTCCATGAAGATAACGGCGGCATGATGTTCGACCGCATGACACATGAGCGTCCTTATAGCGATGACACAGCTCGTCTGATCGACCAGGAAGTTGAAGGCCTGATAAAAGAAGCTGCCCGCCGTGCCGAAGCAGTCATAACAAGCAACAAAAAGCCACTCGAAGCGCTAGCGAAGCGTCTGCTAAAAGACGAAACAGTCGACGAAACTGTTGTCATCGAAGTTCTAAAAGACACTGTTCTTCCTAAAGAAGCCAAACTCTACTAGTTTGTCCCGTTTACCTCTATAATAGAGGCATATGGGTGTCCGAAGCGTCGTCGCACGCGCCAACCAACGTCTAAGTGTCCAGCTAGCAGCCGGTCTGCTAGCTGGTTCAACTTTCCTGTCGCTTTTGCTCGGCCTGTTTCGTGACCGCTTGCTGAACTCGACGTATGCTGCAAACGCCGCCACTGGTAGCGCTGGTTATCCAACCGGACTTGATGCCTATACGGTAGCGTTTATCATCCCGGACTTCATGTTCTTTTTGTTGGTTTCTGGTGCGCTGAGCGTGACGTTTATCCCGGTATTCAACGACCGTCTGCAAAAAGGTAACAAAAAATCAGCTTGGGAACTCAGCACTAGCCTAGTTAACTTTATGGCTATCATCACGCTCATCTCGAGCTTGGTGATGATCATTTTTGCCGAGCCGTTAGTTCGTTACATAGTTGGTCCAGGACTAGACGAATCGTCTCGAGCTTTGGCGGTCAGCATGATGCGCGTCATCGCCATCAACCCGTTCCTGTTTGCCATCAGTTCCGTTATAGCTAGCATCCAGCAGGCTATCGGTCGGTTCACATTCTTTGCGCTGGCGCCGACTATCTATAACGTCGGTATCATCATCGGTCTGGTGTTCTTTACTAACGGTATTTCGTTGTTCGGAGTACAGATTTTCGAAGGCGGAATCATGGGTGTGGCACTGGGTATCGTGCTCGGATCTATGCTGCAGTTAGTGGTCAGTGCTATTGGTTTGGTCGGGCTAGGCGTCGACTATCGGTTCAAGATATTTTGGAAAAATAAAGGTTTCCGTCAAGTATTGCGCCTTTTGCCAGCCCGTTCGCTCGACCAGGGAATCGACTACGTGAACAGTATCGTCGAGACCAATCTAGCATCGCGTATGGCTAGCGGGTCGGTCCGTTTTTATCAGCAGGCAACGACGCTACATAGCGTGCCTATTAACCTCATCGGTGTGGCTATCTCTACGGCAGCATTTCCTAAAATGTCTGAGCGTCTCAGTCAGGGTAGGCCCGATCTATTTAGAAGTGAACTACAAACTATTTTGCGAGTCATCATATGGCTGGCATTGCCAGTTTCGGCGGTGGCGTACTTTGCCCGAGGCTACCTGGTAAACTTCCTGTTTAACGGTGGTCAGCCGGTTGTGGCTGGTCTGCTGGGAATATTGGCGGTGGCGATATTGTTCCGGTCCATTTATCACATAGCAGCGCGCAGTTTTTATGCTCAGCAGGACACGAAAACTCCACTATATATTTCGGTATTTACCATCGGACTTAACATCGCACTAGCTATTTACTTTACTATGGGTGTTGGCATGGGAATTTACGGTCTGGCTTGGGCGCAGTCTATCGTAGCGGCGGTTGAAGTATTTATACTTTTCGCCATCATGAGTTGGCGTATACCAAAGCTTTTTGACGCCGCATTTTTGCATTCGTTGTGGCGCATGGTATCGGCAACAGGCTTTATGGCGATCGTTACCTATATTAGCGTCCAGATGCTGGCGCTGTCGGCAGAAGACCAGAGCTTTATGGCAACTTTCCCGAAGTTCTCTGTTATTGTTCTAGTTAGTTTGATAACATATGTATTCGTCTGTCGCCTAATGAAACTAGAAGAAGCGACGATGGTCATCGACTGGGTGAAGCGGTCGGTGCTAAAGACTTACAAAAGCCGCGGAGTAACCCCAGAGTAACCATGACATCTATCCGAAATTTCTGCATCATTGCCCATATTGACCATGGCAAGTCTACTTTGGCTGACCGTATGCTAGAGCTGACTGGCACCGTCCAAAAGCGCGACATGAAAAGCCAGCTGTTAGATAGCATGGACCTAGAACGTGAAAAAGGCATCACTATAAAATTGGCGCCAGTACGTATGAACTATCGTGATGTCGAACTTAACCTCATAGACACGCCGGGTCACGTTGACTTTAGTTACGAAGTTAGTCGTTCGCTAGAGGCGTGTGAAGGCGCGGTTCTGGTGGTTGATGCATCCCAGGGTATCCAGGCGCAGACCCTGGCCAACGTCTACCTAGCCCTGGCTGCCGACCTGCATATCATCCCGGTGCTGAACAAAATAGATTTGCCTGCCGCCGATGTGTCGCGCGTTAGCAAAGAAATCATTAACCTGCTGGGTTGTGACGAGTCGGATATTTTGAAGATTTCGGCTAAAACCGGTCAAGGTGTCGTCGAAGTTCTCGATGCTATAGTTGAACAAGTACCAGAACCTAGCGGCAAAAGCGACCAGCCGACTAGGGCGCTAATATTCGACAGTTACTACGATGACTATCGCGGCGTCATACTATACGTCCGGGCTTTTGATGGTGCGATAAAAAAGGGCGACACCATAGAAATGTTAGCTACTGGGGCCCATGGTTTGGCGCTAGAAGTCGGTGCACTAAGTCCGAGTATGTCACCGCTCGGCGAGATCGGCACCGGCGAGATTGGCTACATCGTTACTAACCTGAAAACGACTCGTGATGCCCGAGTTGGCGATACAGTGACCGTCAAACGTGCCCATGCCAGCCAGATGCTTCCGGGCTACAAAGAAGTCAAACCGTTTGTTTATGCTGGTTTTTTTCCGGTGTCTAACGAAGACTACAATGACCTTAAAGAAGCGGTTGAAAAACTATCGCTCAGCGATAGCGCACTGCAGTTCGAGCCAGAAAATTCACCAGTGCTAGGGTTTGGTGTACGAATAGGGTTCCTAGGCATGCTGCACATGGATATCATTCGCGAACGTTTAGAGCGTGAATATAACCTAGATTTAGTCGTTACTAACCCGAGTACTGACTACCAAGTCGACCTGACTGATGGTAGCGAGCTGGACATAAAAAGCGCCAGCGACCTGCCGGACGTCGCTAAGGTCAAAGAGATCCGCGAACCATGGGTTAACGGTGAAATAGTTGTACCGACCGAGTATGTCGGTGCGGTGATCCAGCTGATAGTCAGTAAACGTGGTCGCCAGAAGAACCTTAGCTACATAGACGAGCGCGCTTTGGTCAGTTTTGAAGCCCCTCTAGCAAACCTGTTGACCGACTTTTACGACCAGCTAAAAAGTGTCACGTCAGGTTACGGCAGTTTCAACTATGACCTGTCTGGCTACAAGACCGAAGACTTGGTCCGAGTAGACTTTTACGTTGCTGGTAACATCGTCGACGCACTTAGTGTTATGGCACACCGTTCGGAAGCCGATGGTTTGGGGCGTGTGACCGTCAAAAAACTAAAAGAAGTCATACCTAGGCAGAACTTCCAGGTCGCCCTCCAGGCTGCCATCGGTGCGCGCTTCATCGCTCGCGAAGACCTGTCAGCTTACCGCAAAGACGTTACGACTGGTCTGTACGGTGGTGACGTGTCACGCAAAAAGAAAGTCCTAGCTAAACAAGCAAAGGGCAAAAAGCGTATGAAACGCTTCGGTAAAGTCGACATACCATCCGAAGCATTCACAGTTATGCTAAAGCGTGACTAGGGTGTAGTATATTTAGAATATGCAGCGTTTTAAAAGAGTGGCAAATAGCAAGTTTACTCGTCCTTTGGTTGTGCTGGCTCTCTTTGGCGTAGTGGGGACTGTATGGCTTGTAGCAACTCAAGCTGCTACGCCGACAGCTTCGTTCGAACCCGAGAATGGCACCCGAACTGCCAGGGCAGCATCTGTAAATGACACATCGGCTAGCAGTGGCAAGGCGGTCAAATTTAGTTCGGCCGGCGCCTTTCAGGCCAACGGTATAAACGTTCCAAGTGCTTGCGGATACCCTGACGCAACCAATACCGGTGTTCCAGCCGGGGTGACGCTGACAAATAGCGGCAGCATCACGGTAAACACAAACGGCGCGGTTATCCAAAACCTGAACATAAATGGAAACATTACAGTTCGGGCAAACAACGTTACTATCCGAAACGTACGCATCACTAGCAACGACTACTACCCGATTTCTTATGGCGGTAGCTATACGGGTCTAGTGATAGAGGATTCAGAGATGATAGGAACTGCGTCCGGAGTCACCAGTTTTGGGCCTAACGTAAACTACACAGCCCGTAGGGTGGAGACAACTGGCGGCGCCGACGGCTTTAAGGCAGACAGCAACGTAGTCATAGAAGACAGTTATATCCACGGCCTTTGGGAAACGGAAAGCTCACATAATGACGGGATCCAGGCTTACGGCGGCAGTAACGTTGTGGTTCGTCACAATACGTTCAAGCTCAGTGGCACTAACGCCGAAGTTATGCAGTTCAACGCTACCAACACCAACTGGACTATTGAAGACAACTTGCTAGACGGTGGCGGCTGGGTCTTCAACGCCGGTTCACTGAACGGCTCGTTCATCCGCAACAACCGTTTCACGAGAACCCAGGGTTACGGAATAATGACAGTCTCAGGAGCGACCTACTCAGGAAACTACTACGACGACAATGGTGCTGCAGTAAACCTGAACTAACAGACTTGCTATCTCTGGTATACTAGGGGCAATTATGGACGAACAAATACAGAACCGAATTGCTAAGTATCAAATACCAGAACACGCGCTAGAACGTCTCAGGCCTATCAAAACCGTCATATTGGTCGGCATAACAGCAGCTGGCAAAGACACTATCATCCGCGACATTTTAAACGAGTCCCAGGAATTTAAGCGCGTCGTCACTAGCACGACGCGTGCCCCACGCGAAAACAATGGCGTCATGGAGCAGGAAGGCGTTAACTACTATTTCCTGAGCCTCGACCAGGCACAGCAGAAAATGGCCAACGGCGAATACATCGAGGTTGCGAACGTTCACGGTCGTGTCAACGGATCGCTAGTTGCCGAGTACGAGCGCATAGATGGTATGGGCAAGATTGCCCTCAGTGACATCGACTACCAGGGAGTTTTGGACTTCCTGAAGTTCGACATGGATAACCTGCACGTTTATTTCATCGTGCCGCCGAGCTTCGAGATATGGTTGGCGCGCCTAGCTAAACGACAGGGCGGAGTTCTCGAACGCGACGAAGAACTGATAACCCGTTTCCGTTCTGCCAAAGACGAGCTGGAAGCTGCTCGTAACAATCCCCAGCTGATCCCAGTCATGAACCTAAAAAGCGATGAAACTGCTCGCGATATCATAAATTACACATTGAACGATACAGAGCCAAGTGAAGAAAACCGCGCTAGAGCGCTAGCTGTTATCGACGAGCTAGATAAATCCATTGCTAACTACATCGACCAGATTGAATCCGAGATAGCCTAGCACTCATTGACGTCGAGTGCCAAAAAGCGGTAAAATAGACGGTAATATATGAGTATTACCGAACGTCAAGCCAAACTGCTAGCCGCTATTGTTGAACAGTATGCCGAAGTAGCTGTACCAGTCGGTAGTATTACACTGGCTAAACTTTTCGCCGTATCTAGTGCAACCATTCGTGCTGAAATGGCAAAGCTAGAAGACCTGGGTTTTATAGCCCAGACCCACACTAGCTCTGGTCGCGTACCAACCGACAGAGGTTACCGTTTTTACGTTAATGCGCTGAGTGGTGTCGAGTTGGACGAAGAGACGCCAAAACTGTTAGAGCGCAGTGCTCGAGCCATCGAGGCTCGCGTAGCAACACATGGCACGCACGCTGACCGAGCCATTCGTAGTGCGGTTGACAGCCTGGTTGATCTGACGCACAACCTAGGCATTGCGACTATCGGCGACCAACTGTATATGAACGGTATGGCTAACCTATTTTCGCAGCCTGAGTTTATGGCCAACCCGCAGCAGGTTGCACGTCTACTAGACAACCTAGAACCGTGGTTGCGCGAAGCCGCGCCGAACGAACCGTTGAACGTTTTTATCGGTGCTGAAAACCCAATAGGCAAAAGCTCACAGGCCAGCCTTATCATCAGCCGTTTTCGTTCGCCATATAGCGACCGTAGCTATATAGGTGTTCTGGGCCCAACCCGCCAAGATTATGCAAAAGTTATGCGCCTAGTTCGTCACACCGGCGCTATGTTAGAGGAAGTTTTATAGATGACAAAGAGTAAAAAAACCGAAGATCTAGAACAGCAAGTAGGTGAGCTAACTGCCGACCTGCAACGAGTTCGTGCTGACTTCGAAAACTATCGTAAACGCGTAGATGTCGAAAAAGAGCAGGCACGAAACGCTGGTAAAGCTGGCGCTGTTTTGAAACTGATTCCGGTTGTCGATAACATCGAACGCGCTATCGCTCATACACCGGAGGACCTGAAAGAGAACGCTTGGGCAAAGGGTGTTGCTAGTCTGGTTAAGAACCTCGAAAAATCTCTCGAATCACTAGATCTAAAGCGCATCGAGGCCAGCCCGGGCGCTGCGTTCAACCCAGAACTTCATGAAGCCATACAGTTTGACGAAGACGCCGAAGGTGAACACGAAGTTGTAGCCGAAGAGCTTCAAGCCGGTTATACACTAGGCGGCGATGTTATCCGCACTAGCATGGTCAAAGTCACTAGGAAGTAATTTTTAGCTAGCCTGATCGTAGGTATCGTATGTTGAATGAGCTTCGAGCAACTCGTGTATCCGGGTTGCGGTTTTTTCTGGATTTTTCATAGGATAGGTATGTCCAACACCAAAGTATTCGGCCTCGATACCATTGCGTAGCGCCGAGTTTATAGTGTACTGATCGCCGAATCCAAACTCATCGTCTTCGGCTGCTAGATAAAAACGACCGCCTGGGTAGCGTAACGCCCTGCACTTTAACTGAGTGAACGTCGAAAAGGTAGCGATGCGTCCCAGAATAAGTAGATGTTCAGGGTTGCGGACTATCTCCTTGACACTCTCGTATAGCGCTATTTCTCTTTCATGTTCATACGGTAAGTTTCGTGCGGCGTATGCGGCTCGAATGATTGCTTGTGCCGGGTGTAATGGCTCAACACCACATAACGTAATTACACGATGCGCTATAGGTGGCATCCGTTCCGCTCCACCGGAGTAGCCGATGAACGTGACTCTTTCTAGATCCTCTGGCGAGAACCTCTCCTCTAAAGGGCGTTTGTATAGTTCTGGTAGCGTGAACTGCTCGATGTTTTCGAAGACAGAGGCAAGATGGTTGGTGAATGGATCTGTGTAATTATGACTATTACCAAATCCTGCAGCTACAACAGCAATTTCTTGGCTCATATTCTCATAAGCGTAACCGTAGCAGACGGTTTTTTCAAGAACTTTTTAATATTTCGTGCTTAGAGACTTGCGCATCTCGAGAACTTGCTCGAAACCGATTACCCAACCGGTCTGACGTATACTTCGGTATAGCGGTGTTTCTAGGAGGTTGCCGTCTCTATCGTAAACCTCAGGGAAGCCCTTGTCGCGCTTCATGGCGTGTTTGTATTTGGCTATGTGGTAATCGGCGTCATCTAGATACTTTTTCCAACCGGTTTCACGGTAGAGTAACATCAAGGCTTTTATATATTCCATGCCCCAGAAGCTCCAGATACTGTCACCACCATAGCTTGCGACTGCTAAACGAACCGCTAGGAATTGGCGATGTGCTCTGGTTTCGTGCTGGTATTTTATAGCGAATGGCCGGTCGATTTTCTTGCGTTGTATGTAGTCTATACTGCGTTCAAAATAGTGTCGTTCTTGTTCATTTTCTGGTGACAAAAAACCGGTCGCTAGGACGATCAGCCAGTCGGAGGAATAATACTTTTCGACACGACCTTCACCAGATAAATCTTCTAGGAAATAACCTTCTTTTTCTAACCAAAAAGTCATTAATATCCGCCTTTTTAGGTCGCGTAAAAATGCCTTGTCGCGAGGTATTAGTCCTAGAGTCTGGGCAAGTTCGGTAGTTTTCCAGAAGACCACGTTGTCGTACAGAGCACTGCTACGTTTAGTGATGTCTTTGGCTCCCGACATTCGCAGGTTAGTATTAACCAGACCAGCTTTTTCGTCGAAAGCTTTGTCGTAATAGCGTTTGTAGTGCTCGCGGAGGCTATCGCGGTAGGTTTTTAGCAGCAGTTTAGCCGCAGGCACAGTATGCAGGTCATGTACATTATCTGCATACGTGAATATTTTTGCATCTTGCTTGCCGCTTAACGCAGCCAATGAGAACAATATGCCATACAAAGTGTCGGATGGATAAGCGTAAAAGTTGACGCAGGTTGCCCGGTGACGACCAGTTGGCACGATAGTTGTAGTTAGTGTGTCTTGCTTCGAAAAAACTCCCAGGGCATAGGCTAGGGTTTGTAAATAGACTATTTGCCTGTCGTGCCAGCGACGGTTGTTAGCTGGTATCGATCGGTCGAGAGTCGGGTAGTAAAAAACACCCAAGTTTCGAACAAACAAAGCACTAAAGTGATCGCCCGAAGTTAACAGTAGTTTGCCTGGGTTAAAACGCAGGTCATATATGTCATCTATAATGCCGCGCACAGTTTTGCTGCCACTGGCCGGTCGTTTATGGTACCTACTACTGACTATATGCACACCGTTTTTCAGAATGGCAAATAACCGCAGCGGTAGAAATTGGCTAACTACTAGTTTTTGGTTATCGTCGATGGCTTCGATGGTGTCGTTGACCATCGCGGCAGTGTAGGTGTGACGTATCAAAGTAAAACGACTAAACGGATCGGTCAGGTAGGCGCCGATGAGCAGTCCAACAAGCAAAGCGACGAGGATAAAGACTATAGTCATACTGAACCCATCATAACAAAACAGGGGCAAAAAAGTGTTTCTAGCACTCTTGACCATAGAGTGCTAATTGTTATAATTGAAGTATAACTTGGCACTTCGCTGCGAGGAGTGCCAAAAATGAACAAGTAATTCAGGAGGAATCTAAGTGGGAAAGATTATCGGAATCGACCTAGGTACAACTAACTCAGCCGTTGCTTATATGGTTGCTGGCAAGCCAGAAGTCATCGCAAACGTAGAGGGTAACCGTACTACGCCATCTGTTGTGGCTATCAACAAAAAAGGCGAACGTTTAGTTGGACAAGTTGCGCAGCGTCAGCGTGTAACGAACGCCAAGAACACTATCTATGGTGTAAAGCGACTCATCGGTCGTAAATTTACTGACAACGAAGTCCAAAAAGACCTCGGTATCATGCCATACGAAATCGTCAAAAAGGGCGACGGTGTGGCTGTCAAAATGGGTGACAAAGAATACACTCCTGAAGAAGTAAGCGCAATGATCCTTTCTAAGCTAAAGGCTGACGCCGAAGCTTTCCTGGGTGAAAAAGTTACCGAAGCAGTCATCACGGTGCCTGCCTACTTTGATGACTCTCAGCGCCAGGCAACCAAAGACGCCGGCAAGATCGCTGGTCTAGAAGTCAAACGTATCATCAACGAACCAACTGCAGCTGCACTAGCCTACGGTCTGGACAAGGGCAAGGAAGAAAAGATCGCGGTATTCGACCTCGGTGGCGGTACTTTCGACGTTTCCATCCTAGAGCTTGGTGATGGCGTGTTCGAAGTTAAAAGCACCAACGGTGACACTCACCTGGGCGGTGAAGACTTCGACAACCGCATAGTCGACCATTTCCTGGACGAGTTCAAGAAAATGGAAGGCATCGACCTGAAAAACGACAATGCCGCACTGCAGCGTCTAAAGGACGAAGCTGAAAAAGCTAAAAAAGAGCTGTCGACTACTAACGAATACGAAGTCAACCTACCATTCCTGACAGCCGACGCTGACGGTCCAAAGCACTTCGAATACAAGCTAACCCGCGCCAAGCTCGAAGAAATGGTTGGTGAGCTGATCAACCGACTAGCTGGTCCTGTTGAAAAGGCACTAAAAGACGCCAAACTATCGGCTAGCGACATAAACGAAGTAGTTCTAGTCGGTGGTATGACTCGTATGCCAGCTGTCGTCGAAAAGGTCAAAAGTATTTTCGGCAAAGACCCGATGCAGGGCGTTAACCCTGACGAAGTTGTTGCCGTCGGTGCAGCTATCCAGGGTGGTGTTCTAGCTGGTGATGTCAAAGACGTGCTGCTACTAGATGTCACACCACTCTCGCTCGGTATCGAAACCATGGGTGGTGTTACGACTAAACTGATCGAACGCAACACAACCGTTCCAACCAGCAAATCTGAAACTTTCTCAACCGCTGCCGACAATCAACCACAGGTCGAGATCCACGTCCTGCAAGGTGAGCGTGAGTTCGCCAACGACAACAAGAGTCTGGGTAAATTTGTCCTAGACGGCATTGCTCCAGCACCGCGTGGCGTACCTCAGGTCGAAGTGACGTTTAACATCGACGCCAACGGCATTCTGCACGTTACTGCCAAAGACAAGGGCACTAACAAAGAGCAGTCGATCACCATCCAGGACTCTGGAAACATGAGCAAGGAAGATATCGAAAAAGCGCAGAAAGAAGCTGAAGCTCACGCTGACGAGGACAAGAAACGCCGCGAAGCTATCGATACTCGTAACCAGCTAGAAAACGCTATCTACCAGGCAAAGAAAATGCCGGACGAGTTCAAAGACAAGATTTCTGACGATGACAAGAAAGTTATCGAAGATGCTGTCAAAGCCGCCGAAGAAAAAGTAACTTCTGAGGACAAGGACGAATTAGAAGCCGCTGTTAAAACTCTGAATGACGCCATCATGCCTATCGGTGCAAAGATGTACGAAGCAACCGCCAAAGAAGGCGACAGTTCAGACGACACTGCCAAAGATGGTCCAGTCGAGGGTGAGGTCGTAGACAAAGACGACAAAAAAGAAGACAAATAAGTCCCCATAAAAAATTCCCCACGAACTAGTTTCGCGGGGATAAAGAACCGCACCAGCCCACCCGGTGCGGTTCTTTGTTTTTAGCCGTTATTTGGGATGGCGACTAGCTCTATGTCAAAAACCAAGTCGCTGTTAGGTGGAATGTTGCTGGCAGCACGTACCGAGCCGTAGGCTTTTTCTGACGGTATGATCAGTCGGCGTGTGCCACCAATTCTCATACCAGGAACGCCCGCGGTCCAACCGGCGATAACCTGGTCGAGGCCAAATGTCAGTGGCTTGCCAAAGTCATGACTGCTCTGAAAAATGATTCCGTTTTTGCACAGTGCACCTGTGTAGTGGGCTGTTATGGTTGCGCCAGGTCGGACTTCCTCGCCGGTGCCAACTTCGGTGTCGGAAATGGCTAGTTCGCTGACTTTTGCGATAGGTTCAAAGTTAAGTAGTTTAGTGCCTTCGTATTTGCTCATACTACCAGTCTACAGCACTTGGCACTCAGGCTACACGAGTGCTAAAATAGAAACAATGTCAAAACGTGATTATTACGAAGTTCTAGGTATACCAAAAAGCGCCTCGGCGGACGAGATAAAAAAGGCTTTTCGCAAGCTAGCCATAAAATACCACCCGGACAAAGATGGTGGTGATGAGACAAAGTTCAAAGAAGCCAACGAGGCTTATGAGGTACTAAAAGACGAGTCGAAACGCCAACGCTACGACCAGTTCGGCCACGCCGGTGTCGGTGGTGCATCTGGCGGTGGAGGCGGTAATCCGTTTGAAGGTTTCCAGGGATTCAATGGCCAAGGATTCGAGTTTAATTTTGGCGATGGTGGTTTGGGGGATATTTTCGGGTCATTCTTTGGTGGTGGACAACAGGGCCAGCGCGGACCACGTCGTGGCCGTGACGTTGAAACTACTCTGGAATTGACGTTTGAAGATGCTGTTTTTGGTGCTGAAAAAACCATTCATGTTAACCTCGACGACGAATGCTCTCACTGTCACGGAACAACTGTCGAACCCGGTTACGACAGCAAAACTTGTCCAACATGTCATGGTGCTGGCCAACAAACTCGCGTTATGAACACTATGTTCGGCGCCATCCAGCAGCAAGTCGTTTGTGAAACCTGTCACGGTCGCGGCAAAGTTCCGGAAAAAATCTGTACTGTCTGTCATGGCAAGGGAACTGAGCGCAAAAAGCAGGACATAACTATAAAAGTACCTGCGGGTGTTGATGACGGTGCGACCATCCGTTTGCGTGAACGAGGCGAAGCTATTGCTGACGGCGCCAAAGGTGACCTGTACGTAAACCTGCGAGTCAAACCACACAAGAAATTCACCCGCGAAGGCGACCTGATACTTTCTGACGAGCACATCAGTATGGTGGACGCATCTTTGGGTACAGAAATAGAAGTCGAAACAGTAGACGGCAAGATAACTATGAAAATCCCAGCTGGCACACAAAGCGGTACCGACTTTAAACTGTCTGGTCACGGTGTTCCGCATGTTCGTGGCACGTCCCGCGGCGCCCATATCGTTCGTGTAGTCGTTGATATTCCAACAAAACTGAGCAAAAAGCAGCGCGAAATACTAGAGCAGTTTGAAGGTTCCAAAAAGCGTGGTATTTTCTAAAAACATTTAATATTTGCTGCCCCAGTTTTACCATAAGCTTAAAAAGTGGTTAAATAGAAGGTAGATGGGGCAAAGAACGGATGTCATACTCGATGCGATATCGCCGACGGCAGCTTCAGTAAGCGTCGGTCGTTTGCAATATGACAGTCTCAGTGAAGCCCATGCTCGTTTCGGTTTTGCGCCGATAATACGTAAAAACGGCGCCATGTTACTAGAGCGCAAGATCCCGACGCTGGATCAGGTGCGTCAGGACTTTTCAGTTGCGTACCTGCTAGGTGCTTCGTATCGTCTGCAACGTTCACGCACTGCGCTCGAGCGGTTTTTCTGGACACATCATTTTTCAGTATCTTCTATACAGCTGTTTGGTCGGCCAAATAACAAAGCCGTTGCCCAGTTAGCACGACATGAACTGAAGCGTTTTGAAAGCATCGTCGATGACCAGAATGCTCGAGCAGATTTCGCCTACCCACTACTACGTGCCTACCGACGACTAGCCAAAAGCAGTCGAGCAAAGATGGATGATACTAGTCATTTTCAACAGTCACAGGTTGCCGTACGCGATTATTTCTACCAAAACTACGGCGAAGCGCTACGGGTTTTTGACGTTTATGATGACCGCGGTTCACTAAGTCCTAACGATTTGTTTGACAGTTTTTCTAGAGCTTTGGAGCTGCTAAAGCTCCGTGATTCTGGATGGGAAAAATGGCAAGTTGTCATGACTGGCAGCGGTAACCTGGCGGTTAGCGGCGAAACCCACAGCATATGCATAGGTAAACGTCGGGTGCCTGTACCGGTGCGCGAAGTTCGCGGGCTGTTCGCGCACGAAGTCCTGGTCCACGCTATGCGAGCAGTGAACGGAGAAAAACTTTCACGTGATCTATGTAGTGGACTGAGCGATTACCTAACGGCCGAAGAAGGCCTAGGGGTGTTAGTCGAGTCAGCTATCAATGGCAGTCTCGCCTACAAAGTCAAAGACCGCTACCTAGATATATCATTGGCCCTGGGTGGTTATCGCCGCCGAGCCCAGACCCGCGAAGAGCTGTTCGCTATAGCCTATATACGTAGCGTACTTCGTAGCCTAGATGATGGCGACGGGACTAGTTTGGATGACATAGAAAAAGCTGCCTGGCAGCATGTTAACCGCATATATCGTGGCACATTAGGTAACAAATACGTCGGAGTGTTTACTAAAGACATTGCCTACTATGAGGGTTTGATCGCTATGTCAAAATACATCACCACCCAGCTAGAAAAGCGGACAATAGACGAGATTATGGGCTATGTCCTGTCTGGAAAATTTGACCCGACTAACTCGAAACATGAAAAAGTGGTTAAAAAATGTGAGAAAGTCGTTCCCACCCCTGTAGATATTTGACTTAAGCATAGTTATTATGCTATAATAGACAGATATGGACAAACGACTAACCCTCGGTAGTTTAGAAACGGTTTCCTTGCCCAAGCTCGGTGTCACAGGCATTATGGCCAAGGTTGACACAGGGGCTTTTTCTGGCGCGCTGCACTGTACGAATATACGCGTTGAACGCCATGGGGATAGTGGGACATTGTGGTTTACGCCGCTGGGTGACGATAGTCTAACGACATCTACGGCCGATTTTAAAGAAGTTATCGTGCGTAGTGCTTTGGGGCACGAATCTGTTCGCTACGTGGTGCCGGTAGATATAGAAGTGCACGGAAGCGTTTACCAAACGCTTATCGGCCTGTCCGACCGCACCACTATGACACGAGACATGTTGCTGGGTAGGCGTTTTCTACTTGAAAACAATGCCGTTGTTGACGTAAGTTTAAGTAAAGATATCGACGCGGAAGCAGAAAGAATAGAAGAATAAGGAGGGCGTATGAAGATAGCAATCCTATCCAATGGTCCAGGAAACTACTCGACGAAACGCCTCAAGCAGGTGGCGCTGGAACGTGGTCACGAAGTTGACATCATCAAATATCGCGACTGCTACGCCTCTATTGAACGTTCTCAGCCTATGGTCTGGCACAACGGTGAACCACTAGTTGGCTACGATGCCGTTATTCCTCGCATCGCCAGCAGTATGACGATGTACGGTAGCGCGATAGTTCGCCAGCTGGAAATGCAGGGTGTTTACACGATGACTAGCTCGATCGCTATCGTGCGCTCACGTGACAAACTGCGCAGTATGCAGCTGCTAGCTCGTGCTGGTGTTGGCATACCGAAAACGGTCGTGTCGCGTGGTGCGACTGATACTGACAGCCTGATAGATACACTAGGTGGCGCACCGGTCATCATAAAGCTGGCTCGTGGTACACACGGCAATGGCGTGGTTCTGGCTGAGACCAAAAAGGCTGCCAAATCCGTTCTGCAGGCGTTTTATGTCATGGACCAAGAGGGTACGAACATTTTGTTGCAGGAATTTGTCAAAGAATCTGCCGGTGAAGATGTGCGTGTATTTGTTGTTGGCGGCAAGGTAGTCGCGAGTATGCGCCGCCAGAGTCTAGATGATGATTTCCGTAGCAACCTGCACCAAGGTGGTGCCGGTGAAAAGGTTAAACTGAGCGAGGAAGAGCGCAAAACTGCTATAAAAGCCGCTCGTAGCATGGGTCTGAGTCTGTGTGGCGTCGACCTAATGCGTTCTAGTCGCGGGCCTTTGGTGCTAGAGGTTAACTCGTCGCCAGGCTTTGGTATCGAACAGGTGACTGGCCGTGATGTCGCGACGCCGATCATCGAATATATTGAGCGCAACGCCAAGCGCCGTAACAAGAAAGACCGCGTAGGCGCATAGCCCACGGTCTGCTCTCGGCACTCAGCACATTTTTCTACTGTGGTACTCCCGAGTAGTATGCTCATACAACTCGGTCCGTTTCTCGTAGAGAAAATGCACTGAGCACTCGAGTGCGAGACCGCGTGGTGTGGTGTAGTATAGAGCTATGACGCTTGTGATTCTTGCTGTTCTTGCTATTAGTTTATTCACTCTAGCTTACCTAACTAGGCGCCGCTTTGGTGTTTTGGGGCTGGGACTGACGGCAGGAGTGCTACTGGCGCGAGAAGTCAGTGGTGATGTCGAAAATTTCCTAAAGTATGCTGACATGCCGGTTGATCCGCTCAGTTTTGGCACGGCAGCCTTGGTTCTGCTAGTTTTGACGCCTGCGCTACTACTGCTGTTTTCTGGCCCGAAATACGGTGGACCAAAAATGGCCTTGCTAGGTAGTTTGGCTTTTGCGGTCTTCGGTACGGTTTTGTTATTAGCACCCCTGAGTCGAGATCTACCGCTACAGGATGCATCTATACAGCCAGTTATGACGTTTGTCGCCCAGAATAGTTCATTGATAGTCGCTGCTTGTGTGGTGCTGGCTGTCCTGGATGCGCTGAATATGCAGAAGACCAAGCATTTCGGCAAGAAATCAAAGCATTGACCATAACAGATATAAATGGTACCATTTTATCTGTTCACAGCTTGCTGTGATTTAGTACGGGACCATAGCTCAGCTGGTTAGAGCACCTGCCTTTTAAGCAGGGTGTCCTGGGTTCAAGCCCCAGTGGTCCCTCCAAGAAAAATAACTCACCCCGTGTGGGTTATTTTTCTTGGTTGTCTAAATCTTACACTCCAGTATCATTGCTTCATTAGGGTGCAAGTGTATCGACCGGTGTTGTGATTGCTTGCCGGTTCGTTCACTATACGAACTGAGTATGACTCGTTTGACCTTTACGCTTTCAGGCAAACGAACTATTTGCGGGCTGTCCGAGAAATTTACTAGTGTTAGTAGTTGTTTTTTGCCATGCGTACGGGTGTATCCCAGCACGTGGTCGTTGGCAGTGGGGACAGTTTTTAGTAGTCCACGCTTTAGGGCGGGGGAGTCTCTGCGTAATTTTCCTAAGCGGCGGTAAAGAGATAAAAAGGAATGTTTGTCACTCGACTGAGAGTTAACATTAAGCGTTTCAAAGCCGTCAGCGACAGGCAGCCACGGCGTATCGGCCTTTGTAAAGCCGGCATTTTTACTGGAATTCCACTGCATAGGAGTGCGTTCTGGGTCGCGGCCACCGCCATCGCTAGCACCCGGGTCCTGAACTAAATGTTCTGGTATGAAGCCGTTTTTCATACCGATTTCTTCGCCATTGTATACAAATGCCATACCAGGCAGCGTTAGCAACATAACCGCAGCTGAGCGGGCGGCTGGTTCGCCGAGGCGGGTTACTAGGCGTGATTGGTCGTGGTTGCCAAACGCGTAACTGGCAATGCAGAGTGGGTTGTAGTCGTCCAGCGCAGCGTGGAACTTGCCCAGGAACTGCTTCCAAACATCAGCTTTCCAAGGTAGCCCCAACCCCTCGAAGTTAAACGGCGCAGCAACGGTCGGGTCCATGCCTTGATAGAACGTCAGGTATTCCTCAACCTTTTCGTGTGTTTCTGGGTAAGACTCTGAGACCATGAAACGCGGACTTTTGCGGTATTTGTCCTCTTTTAGAACTTCTGACATTTCGTTCAGGTAAGAGTAAAGTTGCGGCCAACCCTGACTGTTTTTGTGTATCAGGGCGCTGTAGCGTGACCAACCCTGTTTCCATTCGGGATTTTTAGGGTTGTCCTGAAATGTCGGGTCTTTACCTAGCATACGGACTGCGTCGACTCGAAAACCGTCAACACCGCGGTCTAGCCAAAAGCGCATAGCGTCCTTTATGGCGTCGCGGACTTCTTGGTTGGCCCAGTTTAGGTCTGGCTGGTGAACGTCAAAGCTATGTAGGTAAAACTGCTGACGAGCTGGCTCCCATTCCCATGCGCTGTTGCCTGTAAATATATCTAGCCAGTTGTTGGGTGGTACTGGCTGGCCGTCTTTCATGTCTTTGGCGTCGCGCCAAATATACCAGTCGGCGTACTTGCCTTCACGCGACTGTTTTGACTGGCGGAACCACTCGTGCTCGTTGGATGAGTGGTTTGGTACCAGGTCGACCATTATGCGAATGCCTTTTTTGTGAGCCTTTTTTATCAGGCGGTCCATATCTGACAGACGGCCGAATATCGGGTCGACGTCTACATAGTTTGCGACGTCATAGCCAAAGTCGGCCATAGGGCTCGGATAAAAAGGCGATAGCCAGATGGCGTTAACACCCAGGTTTTTTAAGTAGTCAAGCTTGGCGGTGACGCCTGGAATGTCGCCGACACCATCGGCATTGCTGTCGTAGAAACTGCGAGGGTAGACCTGGTAGACGATAGCACCTTCGAACCAGCGGTTGTTGTTGGAAAACAGAGACATACCATAAGCATAACGCAAGTACGGAGAGAGACGTATATTTTAGATAAATATGCGTTAAATGCACACATGAGTAAAAATGCATATATCAATACATTACAGTTTTGTTGCGGAGATAATATGCGTGTTTAGACACGTGTGTAAATTTTGCACATTTACTGCATGGATACGCCCTGGTATGTCTACAGAACCGTAAGCGTATACTAAAGCCATGTTGGATGCGTGGCGGTATAAACGGTTCCATGTTTCGTACTTGTTAGCATGGCTTGGCGTCGGTCTGCTAGTTGGCCTAATGTTCGGTCGAGGGCTAAATTTGGGTGCAAATGCGCCCGTTTTGTTTGTCAGCCTGGTTTTAGTACTCGGTACCCTACGCTCGCGTCGCTGGTGGGCGGTGCTCGCTATAGTCGCAGCTGGTCTGCTACTCGGTGCCCTGCGCGGAAATGATGTGGGGCTCGAATACGACAAATACGAAAGTCTTGTCGACAAACAAGTTGTGGTAGTTGGCGTAATGTCTGGTGATGCGCAAAAAATAGAAGGTGGCAGGCAGCGAATAACTATTGGTACCGTTTCCATAAACGACCAGGCATACGTCGGTGAAATTTTCGTGACTCTTTACGGCAAAGACGAACTAAAACGAGGCGACACGGTGACGGTCAGTGGTAAGCTGCGCGAAGGCTTTGCAAGTTATGGGGCAACTATTTCTAGTGGCAAAATAGTTCGTGTCGACCGGGGCAAAAACCTCATCCGTGATATACGCGAACATTTTGCTGAAACGGTCCGGCGGCTGGTTATCGAACCGATGGCGAGTCTCGGTCTAGGGTTTGTAGTTGGTCAGCGCTCTACCCTGCCCGACACTCTAGATGAGCAGCTAAAGATTGTCGGACTAACGCACATAGTGGTGGCTAGTGGTTATAACTTGACCATACTAGTGCGGTTCGTTATGCGGCTGTTGTCACGACGTTCTCGTTATTTAGCGTTGGTGTGTTCGCTGGTGATGATACTAGGGTTCGTGTTGTTTTCTGGTTTTAGTCCGAGTATGAACCGGGCGGTAGTTGTGACGGTGCTGAGCCTGCTGGCTTGGTATGTTGGCCGGCGATTTCATCCGGTTCTGCTGATCATCTTTGTGGCGACAGCTACGGCGCTATGGAACCCGATGTATGTCTGGGCCGACCTGGGTTGGTATTTATCGTTCCTGGCCTTTGCCGGTATTTTGGTTATTGCGCCGCTTGTTGTTCGGGTGATTTATCGTCGGCGAGATCCGAGTTCGTTCGAGCAGTTGGTTTTCGAAACTATGAGTGCCGAGGTGATGGCGTTGCCGCTGATTGCATTTTCGTTTGGTACTGTGCCAGTGTTTGGCCTTATTGCAAACGTGCTGGTGGCGCCATTTATACCAGCCGCAATGGCTCTAACAGCTCTAACCGGTTTTGTTGGCATGATATCACTGCAGCTGGCAGCGATATTCGCACTACCGACAACGATACTGATCGGCTACATGATAGCTATGGTGGAGTGGTTGAGCAGTTTCGATTTTGCGCAGTTTAGTTTCGACTTCGGCCTAACGTCGCTACTTGTTTGGTACGGCATATTGGGGACAGCAGCGTTCATTGCCCAGCGCAAGTTACGCTATAACTTTCGCCAGCAAGATCAAAAGCTGGATATCTAGTCAACAGGGGTGGTTTTTGTTAGAATAGGGGTAATATGTCAGGACACAGCAAATGGTCAACCATCAAGCGCCAAAAAGGTGCTGCCGACGCCAAGCGAGGCGCCGTTTTTACCAAAATCGGTAACCAGATCGCCATCGCAGCGCGTTCCGGAACCGACCCTAGTATGAACCCAACACTTGCCGGTGTTATCGAAAAGGCCAAGGCCGCCAACATGCCACTAGCAAACATTCAGCGGGCTATCGATCGCGTCAAAGACAAGAACGCAGCTCAGTTGGAAGAAATCGTCTACGAAGGTTACGGTCCGGGCGGCGTAGCTATCATTGTCGAAGCGGCAACCGACAACAAAAACCGCACCTACCCCGATGTTCGTCATGCGTTTTCTAAAAATGGTGGAAACATTGCCGAACCTGGTAGTGTGGCTTTTCAGTTCGAGCGCAAAG
>CBRAFJ010000004.1:0-19319 GCA_967755195.1 uncultured bacterium
TACCCACCCCGAGGAGCAGGTAATTTGCTCGAACCCAGGATGGGTTAGTTGATCAGCTTGAAGCTGAACTTGGTGTCGAAGGCGACCCTGAACATGAGGCCGTAGTCTTTGGCTTGCACGAGGACACCGTGAACGACCTGTTGCGGGTCCACGCCACTGGGCCATCGGTCGACGGTGACGTTCACTTCCTCGTACCTGGCGGCGGACTTCGCGTATTCACGTGCTTTCTCGAGGATGATCTTGATGTGCGCGTCAATGTCCGTGCCGTTGAGCGTGACAGACCCTGTCTGGCTCACGTTCTCGGGTGTTCTCGCCTGTACCTGCCGCAGAACCTTCTCTCGCTTCATTCGCTTCACTGCTACTCACCTATCCCCTCGGTTGATGGTCCCGAAAAGTTTCTCTAGTGTAGCACACTGTTGTCCAGAGGTGATTTATTGCTGAGCGTCGCTAAAAGTTTCTTTCACGGTATTCCAAATAGTCGGGTCTCCGTGTACCATGCGCCAGTACCACCATTCCCCACCCCAGGTGTAGATGTCGCGGGTGCCTATTTCGCGTCCAAATATGACATTTTCTTTTATCTGTTCAGCGCTCATGGATTTGTCTTGCTCTGCTACAGTCAATTCCTTTGTGTCTATTGGTCCCCATGGCTCTAGCTGGAGCTCGTGGATGTAGATGTCGCGGCCGGTGTAGGCTTTTATGACTACAGCACGCAGGCGATGGTACCAGATGGGCGTTGGGTACGTCAGGTAGCCGACGTATGGCCAGGTTTTGTCACTCCAGATGGTACGGTAAACCGAGTAACCGTAGCGGTCTGGTACTGGTGTAAATACCGGCAGGCCGTGTTGGTCACTCAGGCTCATCCAGATGGGCTTGTTGGATAGTTTGTCGACTAGAGCGTACTCTTCGTGCAGGCGTTCGCGGTCAGGTTTGCCACATAGACCGAACCATTCGTTAACACCTTCGTTCTCTAGCTGCCAGTTAATGACTGTCGGGTTGTTTTCATAACGTTTCACGACCGTTTCTATGTAGGTGTACATGGCTTGTTTCCATTCGCCACCTGTGATGTCGTTTGCCCACGTCGGTTGGTGGCACTCTGGCCAGCGTGGTTGGCGTAGGCCGATAGCTAGGCTGACTGTGGCGCCCCGCTTTGCAGCCTCACTTATCTGCCAGTCCAGGCTGGAAAAGTCGAATTGTCCGCGTACCGGTTCGTGCAGGTCCCAGTAGCTCATCAGGCGAAAAGTCGGTACATGCATATCATCGAGTAGAGCTGTGTAGTTGGCCTTCCAGTCCAGGCCTAGTTCCGTCGCACGCTTTTGGGAGAAACTAACACCAAGTACTGGGTCGCGTACTGGTGGGAAAACTATTGGGTTCCACCACCGAGCAGTTACAGATAGCAGTAGTAGACCAAACAGCACCCACAAAAGCCAGTGCCACCAGCGGTGTGGACGGAGCGAAATGATAGTCTTTTTCTTTTTTACCATGAGCGATTCTTGTCTAGTATTGTACGTGATGCTGGGCTGGTTTGGTATACTAGAGAGCAAGTAATATGAAAATCGGATTGTTTACCGACACGTATCGGCCCTCTATAAATGGCATTGTATACGTAGTCGAGTCCACCAAAAAACACCTAGAAGCACTTGGTCACGAAGTTTATATTTTTTGTCCTGCTCGCGGCATTAGCCCGACAAAACGTGCCATAGAGTTCGAGGAAGACGACCATATCATTCGTTTCCCCAGTGTCAAAGGGGCTTTTTATGACGACTACGACACTAGCCTATTCTTTCCGCCGCGAGTTCTAAAACGCATTCGCGAACTAGACCTGGACGTCATACATTTTGTTACCCCTGGCCAGGTCGGCATTATGGGCGTATATGCGGCTTTCAAAACCAACACGCCGCTGATCGCCCAGCACTGTACTGACCTGCGCGAGTATGTTGAACACTACCGCGACGGTTTGCTGTTGCCTGGCCTGCTGACACTAATCACCTTGTTGCCTTTTGCGGTTAAGGTCGACGGCAAAGACATCCGCGAGATCATGAGCCTGTATCGTCCGCGTCGTGGCCGTGTCGAATGGAATATCGATATCGTCGAGCGTATGGTGACATTGGTTTATAGCAAATGTGATGCCGTTATCGCCCTGAGTCGCAAGAGCAAGTCTCAGCTAGAGAGTTGGCAACGCACCGATAACTACGAGTACAAAGTTACTCTGAAGCCGGATGGCGTTACACCTCTGCCAGAGAGTACCGAAGTTGAGCGTGAAAATTTCCGTGAAAACTACGGTATTGCGCCAGACGACGAGCTGATAACTTTTGTTGGGCGATTAGGTTCAGAGAAAAACCTAGCTATGTTGATACCAGTCATCGAACAGGTCCATGCCGTGCATCCGAAGGCTCGCCTGCTTTTCGTTGGTGATTTCGAATACCGTGAAACCCTTGAAGCACTCGCGCACGAGTCTCTAGCACCTGACCGAGTGACATTTACTGGTGCCCTGCCGCGTACTGAGCTCGGTAAAATCTATGACACTAGTAGCGTGTTTGTATTTCCGTCGTTGACCGATACCCAGGCTTGGGTTCTGCACGAAGCGACCGGGGCTGGTCTGCCGGTGGTTATGATAGATAGTGAACTGTCAGAAGTCGTTTTCGACGATGAAAACGGCTACATAGTCCCGAACGATGTTAGTGAGTTTGCCGGTGCCATAAACCGGATACTTGGCGATGACAAATTGTGCAGGAAATTTAGCAAAAAGAGTATGGAACTGGCCGGTCAATTTACGCCAGAGGGTCAGGTAGAAAAACTAGTAAAGATCTACGACACCGCCATAGCTCGTCACCAGTCCAAGCAATTCGACGACAAATAAAACGCCGCTTTACGTGATTGTTTTCACAGAGCTTTTGTTTGAAAACGTGGTAAAAAATAATAGTTGTCAGACATGTATGCATTATCTTTCGACACTTCGAGAGGAGGTGAGATGCATGAACGGGAACAAGATCAAGGGTTGGATCATAGGAATCGTGGTGGTCCTAGGTCTCTTGTGGGTTGGTGCCTCAATGGGCCAGGCCGAGGTCAGAAACCTCGCTGACAGCCTCTGGGGTGTGGTCGAAGCCATCGGTAGCGCTATCATGCGCGCGCTCGAAAGCCTGACCAACTAGCAACATATGATCTCGACGGCTTCTAGGGCATCGTCGAGACCCACACGGGAGCTGTGCGGACGCGGCCTTTTGGTCCCCGTGCAGCTCTCCAGTTTTACTCTTAGCATATTGCCCCTGCATCTGCAGGGATTTTTGTACTTAACCACAGGAAACTAGTTGTAATTTATACAAAATATGGTACAATTTCCTAGTCTCGAATCTCGGATTCAACCAGAGAAGAACATTCCAACTAAGGATGGTGCTAGCTATGAAGCGAGCAATAACGGTATCCGTTTTGCTTGTGTTCGGCCTTGTGCTGAGCGCGTGCGGCGGTCCGCAGCAACCCAGTGACGACCCGTCGGTTCCTACCGATGTCGTCGCCGGCGGTGGTTCCAACGGAGGCCCGGTCACGGAACAGGGCGACGTTTGTGCCCTGCTCGACCAGGTCTGCACAGAGGCAGACACAATGGAGGCGGCTCCCCAGGGGGCCACGCTGGACTCCAGTGCCAACTACACTGTGCAGGATTACCTGAACTACATGGTTGCTGATCTCGACGAGACCTGGACCGAGTGGTTCCTGGCGAATGGCTTCCAGGAGCCGTACGTCTACTACGAGGTCGTCAACCCCGGTGAGACTTTCACAACCACCTGTAACGGCGGCAAGACGGTCGACGACACGTACAACAACGCGTTCTACTGCCCGGCCGACACCTATACCGACGATGCCGGCGTGCAGTACCAGGGTTCACTGGTATTGCCCGAGACAACGTTCCAGCAGATGTGGAACGGCGACATTTTTGACCAGTCGTCGGCTTACGTGGGTGACTTCGCTGCGGCGATTATCGTGGCTCACGAGTTCGGTCACCACGTGCAGGACGAGATGCTCCTACAAGCCCAGGCAGCCAACCCAGGTTCCACTCTCGGTGGGCCTGTTGGCCAGAACGGCGAACTGATCGCCGACTGCTTCGCCGGAGTCTGGATGGCCAGTGCGTACTACAAGAACATGCTCATCGACACCGACTACGAGGAGGCCCTCTCGGCCCTCTACAGTATCGGTGACAACGAGGGTTCGCACGGTACACCGGAAGAGCGCGTAGCCGCTGTCACGGCCGGCTACAACAGCACCAATCCGATGGACTGCGTCAGTACGTACTGGCGTTAGTCATCACCTAGGGGCGACGGATGTAACATGTCCGTCGCCCCTATTTAAATTTCTGGTATATTCTAAAAATCAATGCCCTTGTTGGCGATGAAACCGTCGTCGAAATGGTGTTTTAGTTTTTTCATCTCGGTGGCTATGTCGACTTTGGCTAGCAAATCTTTAGGGAAATTGCGTCCAGTTAGGCACAGGCTGGTTTTTTTATTTCTAGCATCAAGTAGCCTTTCTAAGTCAGAAACATCCAGTAGTCCGTCGGCAACGGCATTGTTAATCTCGTCGCAGATAACCAGGTCGTAGTCTCCGGATGAAGCAGCCTGCAAGGCAAAGTCGTAGGTGGCTCGTGCCTGTTTGCGATGATCTTCGTCGCTGGCGTCGCTGCTCAATTCACCTAGTTCGTAAAACCCTAGACCGCCTTTATAAAAGTCAAAACGTTCGTTGTAGATAGGCATAATGTCGCGGACAAACTGGTGTTCGGAAACGTCCCATAGTTTTATGAACTGGACGTAGGCTACTTTCCAGCCTGCACCCAGGGATCGCACAAGTAGCCCCAAGCTTGCGCTGGTTTTGCCCTTGCCCAGCCCGGTGTAAACCAGAACGACGCTGTCTTTTGACTGCATATCTTGCATATCCCTACAGTTTAGCAAATAAAAAACACCCTGTTCGGGTGGTGCATGGAATGTTCCCGGAGCACCCGCACGTAATGCACGGATGCTCCGGGACGTCCCGAGACTAGTAGTTGAGTGGCTGGTCTAGCCGCCAATCGACTTCCAGATTCCTCTGGATCTCGAGGAGGCTCCCTTCATTGAGGACGGGTAGCTTGATTCTGTTCTCCGTCTCGAATATCGCGCTCAGCTTCGGGAGTACCCTTTTGTCGAGTTCTGTGGCGAGTTCGGCGGCTGTTTTGTCGCGGTGCCTACGCGGCAGGCTTTTTCCGCTCTTCCACGTCACTTTTACGAACGTCGGGCACCAGCGGACGCTGCTGCTTGATTCGAGGCCGATGATGCCCACGATGACTCGCTGCAGCCGGCGAAACCTTTCATGATTCAGCTGCTCTGGCGGTACCAGGAAGTAGTAGCTGGTGTTGCTGCCGCTCTCCTCGTGCAAATGCCACACATAGGTTGCCATGTGGCAACCTCCTTCTAGCAGTGTAGGGACGAACGTCGCGGTTGCGACGCCTTTTCATATTTATACCAGCTTTGCAAATAAAATTCAATATTACCACCTCTGTTGTATACTGGTAGCTGTATGATCGCCGATATCCGTATAACCGAGAAAAGTTTTGGGCCAAAAAGCCTCTATAGCAATGTGGTCTTTTCTATTGATGACGGCGAAAAAATAGGTGTAGTTGGTCGCAACGGCGTCGGCAAGTCTACTCTGTTCGGTATCCTAGCCGGTACCGACACAGACTACACCGGCGAAGTCATTTTCCGCCGCGGTGTAACAGTGGTGGCTACTGCTCAGGAACATCACGAGGCGGCTGATACTACCGTGCTGCAATACATACTAGAAGGTCTGCCAGAGTACGCTCAGCTGAGTCATATCATAGAAACTTACCCTGACACGATGGGCGACGATATGCGCAAAATCACTGCATATACCGAGGCCCTACAGCGCTTTGATGACAAAGGTTTTTACACAGTTGAAGAACAAATAACCCGCGAGCTAGATAACTTTCAGCTAGAGGGCGTAGCTCACCGTTCATTTGCTTCACTTTCTGGTGGGCAGAAACGATTGGTCGAGGTTGTAAAAGTCATGCACAGCGACGCTCACCTGGCGCTAGTTGACGAACCAACGAACCACATGGACTACGTTGCTAAAGAGCAGTTTATCGACTGGATGAAGTCAGCCCGCGAGGCGATGCTGATCATCACCCACGACCGCGACGTCCTAAAACATGTCGATAGGATTGTTGAGATAAAGGATGGTGGCAGTGTTAGTTTCAAAGGCAACTACGATGCCTATCTGAAGCAAAACGCCCACAGTACTGGAACGGCTATGAACGAGTTCGAGCTGGTTGAAAAACGCATCGCCAACCTGAAGGTCAAAGTTCTGGACTACCAGCGGCTAAAAGAAAAGTCACGCAACCCGTCGACTATACAGAAGTTCAAACGCCTAGAAGAAGTCTCGCGACGTGAGCTAGCTGAACTGCAGACCAAAGAAAAACCGACATTCTGGATAGACAAAGACTCTGTCGAAAATCTGAACTACAAGGTTGCCGGACAGTACGAAAAGTTCAAGGCAAAAAACATCCGCATGAACCTAAAACAAGACGACAGCCGTAGCAAACACGTTCTGGTAAAAGCCGAAATGTTGTCGCTGGGTTATGACAAACCGCTGTTTTCGGGTATAAATATTGACCTGCGCGAAGGTGAAGCCGTCGAGCTACGCGGGCGTAACGGCGCAGGAAAAACGACAATCATAAAAGCCCTGCTAGGTTCGCGCGAACCGAAATATTTTGCCGGCACGCTAGAACTCGATCCTAAAATTCGCGTTGGTATATACGAGCAGGAAGTCTCGCCACACTACTTTGAACTTAGTCTTCACGACGCTATAGAGAGAATGCATTTGGATCGTGGTCTGACTATTAGCGAGACAAAAATCCGTAGCCTGATGAACGATTATCTGTTTACCGAAGGTGATGGTCACGTGCCATTACGGCAGCTTAGCGGTGGCCAAAAAGCTCGTTTCCAGTTGATAGCAATGCTAGCTAACGACCCGCAGCTGCTGATACTAGACGAACCGACTAACCACCTGGATCTGCCGAGCATTGAAGAGCTCGAAGCGGCCCTAGAACGCTTTAACGGCGCGATACTTTACGTCAGTCACGACAGCTATTTCCAAGCCAATATCGGCGGCGAAGTAGTCCAGGTCGGCTAGTCTTCCTTAGGGACAAATAGCCTGTCGACGGTCTTAAACCAGAGCTCGTCGTCTTTGGTTTTGTTCGGCAACGTACCGCGCATGTATACCAGCTGGTTGGTTATATGGCGTTCGTGTTTGTATAGGTGCGCCTGTGAGCGGGTGTCGTTTAATATGCCTACTAACATTTGCATGATCTCGTCACGTCGAATTTTTTCGTCATAAAACGTATCATCATCCAGGTTGTTACCGCCAGTGTCTATCAGCCGGATAAGCTTCCCTTGCAATGTATTTTTTCCGGGTCGATCGGCGTCAAGCAAAAGTCCCAGCTTTTCGGCTAGGACTTCTCCGGATAGGTTAGTGTAAGATTTCTTGCGTATCTCTCTGGCGAACTGGGAGGCTATTTTGAGGTTTATATCTATAACCTCGGCATCGCCGGGGCTGTGTTCTGTCGTGTTAACATCTGGCTCTGATCTCTCTGGATTTGGACTCATACTTTATCCTCCGGGTTGTATACGCCTGTAGCGTCTAGGACTAGTTTGCGTATACGTCCCATAACTCCATCGGGTTTTCTAGGTGTTTCGAGTTCCTCAGGCTCTTCCTCGCGTCGCGCACGGGGTACATGGTGAGTGTGTTCTACATGCTCAGACCCTACCCCTGCTTGGCCGCGAAAATGGTTCATAATCGTTGGGTCGACGTTATGTGACATAGCGTGTATCCTTTCGGTTATAGTGATTTTGCCATAAAAAAGCCGCTCGAAACTCGTTCGAGCGGCGGACCTGTCGCAATCTGCATGAAACAGTAGCTACCGCTCTTGTTTCGTGTCTTTATTATAGCACTTAACGGGACTATTGTACCGCTAAAGCTTTGTCAATCGCTGGGCGGTCAAAACCGATGATCATGGTACCGAAAACATCACTAACTGGGACAGCCCGGACTTCCTCGCCCATTTTCTCAGTTAGCTCGTGGTATGCTGCCGCGTCGTGCTCGACGTCCTTCTCTTCCCAGGCGACACCTTTGTCTTCCAGATATGCCTTTAGGTCTTTGCAAAATGCGCACCATTCAGTGCTGTAGATGATAACTTTTTTGTCTGTCATCAGAGATACTCCTCTCAGGTTTTACTATATAAAGTATACCATATCTTCATTTCTCGCATATGTTTTACAGAGGTGAGATATTGACAAAATTACAAAACTGTGTTAACATGAAAAGACTATGTATACAGGACTTCTGTATACACGAACCTTTCACTGCTGCGAGTAATCGCAGTACTGGACAGAGGAGTTATCTTATGACGCGGATCATGTACATCTGCATCGGAGTAGCCATTTTTCTGACGGGCGCGTGGGCGTTCATTGCTGCTAACCTCTTTTACGACTTCCCGGCTCTGAGCCAGGAGTTGAGGGTCATGGCGGAGCTCGGTACCATCATCGTCGTCATGTTCATGGCGTTGATGATCATGATCGCCACTGTGTACAACGCGGTCATCGATGCGATACTAGCGTCCAAGAGCGCAGAGCGAGAGTCGTCAAACAGCTGACGCATACACACGATGCCATATGGTATCTAGGGGGCTCCTCTGTCCCCACCCCCAGAGTTTTCAAATATTTGAATATTGTGGGAGTGGAATTATAAACGACTAGCTATTCTTCGTTAGAAGCTGTCTTTGCCCTGGTCAAATGCCAGCCACCGCAACCACATGTACAGCGATATGTCGTCAGCTGCAGACCGTATTTCAAGACCATCTGATCACCGGCAACATCTAGCGCAACCTGCTCGTCAGGGTAGCTGTTTTTACCGCAACATTGTGGGTATTTTTGCGGCACGAAGACTTTTGGTTTTCGACTCATACAAATACAGTATATAACCCCTTGGTGTATCTGGGGTATTTTGCTACACTCTAAAGAGATATGGGTTTTAACTATTTTGCCGAAGCCACTTCAGTTCCTCTTGCTGCTGAACCAATAGCTAATTTTTTTGGCCTTCATTTTACGAACTCTATGTTTTACGGTCTGGTTATGGCTGTTGTCGTACTGAGTCTTTTTACGTTGGCCGCACGTCGTTCTACTGTTCGTCCTGAGTCGAAATTTGCCTTCGCTGTAGAATTTCTGGTCGAGTTCGTTCTGAACCTCGGCGAAGAAAACCTTGGCAGCCGCAAAAATGCCGTGCGCTTTATGCCACTGCTTCTGACGCTGTTCACGTTCATCTTGTTCTCTAACCTGTGTGAACTCATTCCGGGCGTCGGTTCTATTAACGTGGCAACCGCCGAGGGTAGTGTACCCCTGCTGCGTGCCTTTACGGCCGACCTGAACGCGACCCTAGCTATGGCGATATTGACCATCGGAACTATTCAGGTAGTAGCCATACGCGAGCTAGGTATAAAAAAGCACCTGCAGCACTACTTTACGAACAAACCATGGAACCCGATGAACGTATTTATTGGGCTTATAGAGGTTATGGGTGAATTTATCCGTATCATCACCCTTTCCATGCGTCTTTTTGGTGTTATCTACGCCGGCGAAGTGCTGATACATGTTGTTGGTGAAATGGGCGGCAACTTTGGTTGGGCTGCTACCTTCCCGGTTTACCTGATGGAAATCTTCTTTGGCGTTATCCAAGCTTACCTGTTCATGATGCTCAGCATGGTCTATCTGGGCATTGCTATCCACACCGAAGACCACCCTGATGACGATCACTCACCTGCTGAAGCTAAACCAGTTACGAGTGGTGCAATTAGTTAAATTTAGTTAAACAAAGTTTTAAGGAGTTATATAAAAATGGATATTGACGCAAACCTCATCAAAGGTCTGACAATCGCTTTCGGTGCTATCGGTCCTGCTATCGGTGTTGGTCTTATCGGTGCGAGCGCTGTTCGTTCAGTTGGTCGCAACCCAGAAGCACAGGGTAAGGTTCTTTCGACTGCCTTCATCATGGCTGGTCTAGTTGACGCTGTCTTGGCCTTCGTTCTATTAATCGTCTTCACCACAGCCTAAGGACGGTATCAGATGACGGAGCATTTTGGCGTAAAATCTGCGGTCCGCATTCACCGTATCAACCAATACGGCTCATTTGCGGTTCTCGATTTTCCATCCAAACTACTCTCGCCCTCTGAACCCGTAATATCACGAGGTAAAGAATGATAAACACACTTACATATTTTGGCGCCGAAGAGGCCGCTGGCGGACTCGGCGCACTGGGTATCAACCTCCAGGGCTTTTTGTTCCAGCTGATCACTTTTGTGCTGGTGCTCTTGTTGCTGCGCAAATACGTCTACGGCAAGCTAGTCGAAACACTGGAAACTCGTCGTACAGCGGTTATTGACAGTCTGGACAATGCCAAAAAAGCGGCCGAAGAGTTGGAAAAAACCAACGAACAAACCGCCGAACTGCTAAAGGAAGCACGCAAGGAAGCATCTGACATCATTACCCTGGCTCAGAAAGAGTCGGCAAAGATAGTCGAGGACGCCGAAGCCAAGGCCGCAAAAAAAGCTGACCACCTGGTCGAGCAAGCCGAAGCACGCATTCACAGTGAAATTTCTAGCGCACGTGTTGCTCTAAAGTCTGAAATGACTGCGTTAGTAGCGGCTGCGACCGAGAAAGTTTTGGGCCAGAAAGTTGACAGCAAAACTGACGCTCAGCTGATATCTGAAGCGCTGAAGGAAAGCAAATAGACGATGAAAGTTTCGCGTCGCGTACTCGCCCGTTTTGTTGCCCAGGCTATAGCCGACTCTAGCGTGAAAGATCGTGAAAAGTTGATTAAAGAGTTAGCCGCCTATGTCGTCGAGCACAAGCTACAGGGCCAGATAGAGCTGATACTAGCCGACATTTCCGCCAACCTGAGCCGTTTGGGCCACATAGAGGCATCTGTGACTAGTGCTCGTCCACTGACTGACGTTCTGCGTACCGAGATGATAGCCTACGTGCGTCGAGTGGAAAACGCCAAAAGCGTTGTTCTGCAGGAGTCTGTTGACCCAAGCCTGATAGGTGGCGTCATAGTTGAGACTCCGAACCAACGTCTAGACAGTTCATTGGCAACAAAATTAAAGCGATTACGTAACGCCTAAGGATAAGGAAGAAAATGGCAGAGATAAATGTAAAAGAACTAGCTCGCGACTTGCAAAAGAGCATCGAGGATTTGCAGGTCAAAGGCGAACTCAGCACCAGTGGTGTTGTTACTCGCGTCGGTGACGGTGTGGCCTGGATCTACGGCCTAACTAATGCTGGATACAACGAGGTTGTCCGTATAGAAACCGAGGACGGCGCTGTAGAAGCGTTCGTGTTGAACCTAATGGAAGACGAGATTGGTGCGGTGTTGCTTGGCAGTGACATCAAAGTCAAAGCCGGTGCTCGTGTAACCCTAGTCGGTAACGTCCTTTCTGTGCCAGTTGGCGAAGAGTTGCTCGGTCGTGTGGTTAGCCCACTCGGTGAACCACTCGACGGCAAAGGTCCGATAAAATCTAAGAAAACTGGTTTAGTCGAACGCCCAGCCATCGGTGTTATGGGTCGAAAGTCGGTCCACGAACCACTGATGACTGGTCTGATGGCTATCGACACTATGGTACCTGTCGGTCGTGGTCAGCGTGAGTTGATCATCGGTGACCGCCAGACTGGTAAAACTGCCATTGCGGTTGACACTATGATCAACCAGGCACGCCAGAAAACTGGTGTCGTCAACGTTTATGTCGCCATAGGTCAGAAACTTTCAAAAGTTGCTCGTATCGTTTCACGTCTCGAAGAAGAAGGCGTTATGGATCAAACGATCGTTGTTGCAACTGGTCCATCAGACCCTGCTTCACTGCTCTACCTGGCGCCATACGCTGGTACTGCCATGGGTGAGTACTTCCGTGACAACAAAGGTCACGCCCTTATCATCTACGACGACCTAACGAAGCACGCCGCGGCTTACCGCCAGATGTCACTACTTCTCCGTCGTCCACCAGGACGCGAGGCTTACCCTGGTGATGTTTTCTACCTGCACTCACGTCTGCTGGAGCGTTCAGCTAAGTTGTCTGACGACCTCGGCGCTGGTTCATTAACCGCCCTACCAATCATCGAGACCCAGGCCGGTGACATTTCTGCCTACATCCCAACTAACGTTATTTCGATCACCGATGGTCAGATCTTCCTAGAGACAGACTTGTTCTACCAGGGTGTTCGCCCGGCCATTTCAGTTGGTCTGTCGGTCTCACGTGTTGGTGGATCGGCTCAGACTAAAGCCGTGAAATCTGTCGCTGGTACTCTGCGTCTAAACTTGGCGCAGTACCGCGAGCTGGCAGCATTTGCTCAGTTCGGTTCTGACCTAGACGCTGACACTCAGAAGACTCTGAGCCGTGGTTCACGTCTGACCGAGCTGTTGAAGCAACCACAGTACCAGCCAATGGGTGTCTGGGAGCAAGTTGCTTCGCTAGTAGCAGCCGAAGACGGCGCTTTCGATAAGGTTCCTATGACTAAGGTCAAAGACGCTCAGGCAGCTCTGCTGACCGAACTATGGAGTGGACATAAAGAAGCTATGCGCACCCTAAACAAGGGTGACAAGCCAGATGAAAAGACACTGGAAACTATAAAAAAAGTCGCAACCAAGGTTGTGAAGGGCTTCGAGGGCTAAGCAAATGGCTTCTACTCGCCAGATAAAAGGCCGCATACGATCTGTCCGTTCTAACCGACAGATTACCAAGGCTATGGAGCTGGTGGCGGCGAGCAAACTGCGCCGTGCCCAAGAAGCAACCACTGCGACGCGCAAGTTTACTGACACTGCTGTTCAGGTGCTAAATGCCCTGGCGAGTACGACTGATGTTGCTCGCAACCCGCTCTACCAGGTGCGTCCGGTGAAAAACCGTCTGGTTATTGTTATCACTAGTGACCGCGGCCTAGCTGGTGCTTACAACGCCAACGCGTTAAAACTACTGACTCGTCAGTTGCAGGACGACGATGCTAAAAAAGTTGCCACAAAAGTGATAACTATCGGCCGCAAGGGTTCATCGTTTGTTGCCAAGTTGCGCGACGTTGAGTCTACTGGTTCGTATCACATAGACGAAGAAGTAACTGTCGACCAGGTACGTCCGATACTACTGAGTATCGTCGATATGTTTAAAAAACAAGAAATCGACAGCGTTCAGGTCGTCACGACTCGCTTTGTAAACAGCTTTACACAAACAGCTGAACAGATAGACCTACTACCGGCTGGTACCAAAGAGCTAGAAGGCATAGCAAAACCGAGTGCTGACATGTTGTTCGAGCCATCACCAGACGAGGTTTTGGACTACGCGACAACTCGATTAGTCGAAGCTCACTTGTACCAGGCTATTTTGGACGCCCGCGCTAGCGAACAAGCTATGCGCCGCGTTGCGATGAAGAACGCTAGCGATAACGCCAGTGATATCGTTGATGCCCTTACGCTAGAAATGAACAAAGTCCGCCAAGCGGCCATCACCCAGGAGCTAGCCGAGATCTCTGGTGGTGTGGAGGCGATGAAATAATGACTGGTGAGCGAGGCGGTCACGCTGAGGAGCCTAAAGGCAAAGATATATTTGCCTTTGCGGCCGAAATTTTCGACAGCCTACCACCAGACTTGCAGGCAGCATTAGTGCGCGATCTAGATGAAACAGCCGACAGCGCTAGAACGAAACCAGAAGACGACAATGAAGGAGATAAATAAGATGAGCACAGCAGTAAAAACTAAGAACGGTACCGTTATCCAGGTTGTGGGTGTGGTTGTCGACGTCGAGTTCGACAAAGGCCACCTGCCGGCGATCTACGACGCGCTAGAAGTCAAACATGGCGACGGCATACTGGCACTAGAGGTAGCACAGCACCTAGGCGAAACTACGGTTCGCGCTATCGCTCTGAGCAGCACCGACGGTCTAAAACGTGGCGACGATGTTGTCGCGACTGGCGCGCCTATATCAGTTCCGGTTGGTAAAGAAACCCAGGGACGCATGTTTAACGTTATCGGTGAGCCTATCGACGGCAAAAAACCAGTCACTGGCACTCGTGCGCCTATTCACCGTGACCCGCCTGCCCTAACTGAACAGTCTGGAAAGACCGAAGTTCTGGAAACTGGTATCAAAGTCATCGACCTGATCGCTCCTATAGCCAAAGGTGGTAAGGTCGGTCTGTTCGGTGGTGCTGGTGTTGGTAAAACCGTCCTGATCCAGGAACTTATCAACAACATCGCGAAATTCCACTCTGGAAACTCAGTTTTCGCTGGTGTTGGTGAGCGTACTCGTGAGGGTAACGACCTGTACCACGAAATGAAAGACTCTGGTGTTTTGGAAAAGACCTCGATGGTCTTCGGCCAGATGAACGAACCGCCAGGAGCTCGTCTACGTGTTGCCCTAACTGGTCTAACGATGGCTGAGGCTTTCCGTGACGAAGGAAAAGACGTCCTGCTGTTCGTCGACAACATCTTCCGCTTTACCCAGGCTGGTGCTGAGGTTTCTGCCCTGCTCGGTCGTCTGCCATCTGCTGTTGGTTACCAGCCAAACCTCCAGCAAGAAATGGGTGCTCTGCAGGAGCGAATTACTAGTACTAAAAAAGGTTCTGTTACCTCTGTTCAGGCCGTTTACGTCCCAGCGGACGACCTTACCGACCCAGCGCCAGCAACAACATTTGCCCACCTGGACTCTACTATCGTGCTGAACCGTGCATTGACTGAGATCGGTATCTATCCAGCTGTTGACCCACTAGACTCGAACTCGACCATTCTCGACCCAGAGATCGTTGGTGAAGAACACTACCGCGTTGCTCGTGAAGTTCAGCGTATCTTGCAGCGCTACAAAGACCTGCAGGACATCATCGCCATCATGGGTATGGAAGAACTTTCAGACGAAGACAAGCAGACCGTGGCTCGTGCCCGTCGTATCCAGCGTTTCTTCTCTCAGCCGTTCCACGTTGCTGAAGGCTTTACTGGTACCCCTGGTGCGTACGTCAAACTAGAGGACACCATAAAGAGCTTTGCCGAGATACTCGAGGGCAAGCACGATGACAAGCCTGAAAACGCGTTCTACATGAAGGGTACGCTCTAGGGGTTAAAGCATGAAGCTTGAACTAATAACTCTAACTGGTGAAAAGCTAGCCGAAGAGGTCTACGAGGTCACGATACCAACTCGTGCCGGCGAGATCTCGGTCTTCCCTGGTCACGAAACTTTGGTGACGGTCGCGACCGACGGTGTGCTTTACGTTCGCCGCAAACGTTCTGACCGCGACGAAGCCCGCGAAGTCTACGCTATCAACGGTGGCGTAGTTCAGATCGAGCCAAAGCTGGTTCGTATTCTGGTCGACGAGGCCGAAGCTGCCGACGAACTAGTTGTCGCTGAGATAGAAAAAGCTCTCGAGCATGCAAATACACTCCGCGCCAACGCCAAAGACGCTGTTAGCGTGTCTGAAGCTGAGGCTATGATGAACCGCGCTGCTACCCGTCTAAAGGTAGCGAACTTGCGCCGACGTCACCACTAAAAATTCTCGTTAAAAGTATAAAACTCCCGCGTGGGTACGCGGGAGTTTTATTTACTCACCATTATCCATCAAGTCGTCTAGTTCGGCCAACATTTCCAGCAGATGCTGTTCCTGCTCACCACTGTCGCGGAGTTTGAAAGCGGCTATCAGCAACCTTGTCATGTGTTCTTTTTTGTCCATATCGACGTGGCCGGGATAAAAACGCTCCACAAGGGAGCGTATGATGAGGTCGGTTTCTGGGTCTGTCTCATGGAGTTTTGCCAACTCTGTTCTGACGTCTATATTGCCCGGATTTATTTGAGATAGGCGATGGCGCAACTGGACCAGTCCGAGTTCTCGGACTCTTGGGTCCTCGGGATTGGGCTGGGGTCTGCGCTCCATCGTCCTCCTTTAGACCAGTATAACTTGAAAAAGCTTGAAATCACAGGATCGCGAGCGTATAGTAGGCCGTTGAGAACTAGTTATAACATAAAAACGCCGGATTTTCTGGCGAAGGAACGATACTATGTCAGGAGAACAATACATGGAAGAACTGCAAACACGCACTCAGCTAACGTTGGGTGAGGCTGCTACTGGCAACATTGATCCAGTACAGCGTAGCCTGGACAAAGAAAAACTCGAGCAGTTTGAGCAGGATGTTTTGTCGGACAAGTTCGACATAGCGGTTGCCGAGGGTGTTGTGCTACCTTGTGGCTGTATCGACGGACGTTGTCCTCACAAAGATGAGGCGTTCAACGCCGTGCCAAACGCTGCTGGCGGCACACTGACCTTGCTAGTTGGTGAGCTTTTGACCGACGGTAAAAACGTCGCTTCTACGGCTGAAAATAGTGAGGAAGCTCTGGCTTCACTGGTCGAATACCTAAAAACTACACAGTATGCTGACCAGGTTGGTGGGCATACCGGTCCGCAGCACGGTAACCCAGAGGCTAGCGGATGCGGTGCCAACGACAAGCTACGTGGAATCATGAGCCAGGTAGCTGAAAAATCAGACGTTATCGCAGCAACACTAGATAAACTAGGTGTTCCGGTTAGTGACGATGCCTTTGCTGATATGGTTGCGAGAGCACGTGACCTTTCTGAGAACGAGGACTACTTCAAGCCAGGTAAAGACGTCGCCGAGACGCTTCAGGCTGAAGCTCCAGAGGGCAACTGCCCTGCACTGCTAGGTGACCACAACGAGCTGCTTATCCGCATTAACACTGTCGAAGGCACAACCATCGACCGACGCGCTATCGAAGCGGAATACGGTGAGGATTTTCAGGTCTTTAACGTTGACCTTTGGGCCGTAAAAAACGCTGCTGAGGCTATGTCAACAACCCCAGAAGAAGCCGAAGATAAGTTTGCAGCTATGGTTGTTTACCAGCTAGCAACTGCGCTAGAACTTTGCGGTCCGTCGATGCGTGCTGTCGTTCGCTAAATCTACTCGTGTATATGAAAAACTCCGGTCTCATGGCCGGAGTTTTTATTTGAGCAGTTCGCGTACTTCATCGGTGCTGCGACAATGCATCAGTCTGTCGCGTAGTTCGGCGGCGCCTTCGAAATCACGGATGTAGATTTTGAAAAAACGTTTTAGGGTTTCGAATGGTCGGCCCATTTGCGGCTGGTATTGGTCGAAAAGGTCTAGCTGGGTGAGAAGCAGCGAGAGTAGTTTTTCACGCTGAGGGCCGTCGGCCGGCAAGGTTTTGAACGCGAATGGGTTATGAAAGACGCCGCGGCCTATCATGACACCGTCGATGTCATAGCGGTCTATAAGCTCTTGGCCGTGGGCACGGTCGCGTACATCGCCGTTGCCGAGTAGTAGAGTCTGCGGTGCGACTTCGTCGCGCAGCTGCTTTATTTCACCCATCAGCTCCCAGTGAGCATCTACTTTGCTCATTTCCTTTTTAGTACGCAGGTGAATTGTCAGTGCAACTATGTCTTGTTCTAGTAGGAATTTTAGCCAGTCGTGCCATTCGTCTACATAACTGTAGCCTAGACGGGTTTTGACGCTGACGGGTAGTCCTGATTTTTTAGCAGCCGCTATCATTTCAGCAGCCAGTTCCGGGGTTTTTATCATGCCGCTACCACCGCCGGCTTTGACGGCGCTCATGTCTGGGCAGCCCATGTTGATATCGATGCCGTCGTAGCCTAGTTCGGCACAATGAATGGCTAGTTTTTCCATAGCAACAGGGTCAGCGCCCCAGAGTTGAGCTACTATCGGGTGTTCGTCATCAGTTTTTACTAACCTACCGCCTATAGCTTTGTCGCCGGCATGCATCCAGCCGGTAGCATTAGTGAATTCAGTAAAGTAAATATCTGGCGCTGCAGCCTTCCCGACGACATGACGAAAAACCACGTCAGTCACAGCCTCCATCGGGGCTAGGACAAAGAGTGGTTTTGGTAGGTCTTTCCAGATATTTTGCATAATCAAACACTATATTGTCTCATGTTTTTTCTCTTTAGAAAAGAAATAGCCCATCACAATATGCGATGGGCTAGGGTTTTGGGTGGGGACCCACGGAGCGATGCTCTTGGTCGTCTTCCCGGACGGCCGAACGTGGGTCAGGTAGGCGCGATCCCTTGCCTACCCAGATATCTCGTTTAAGAGACATCTGACCCGGTTCCCAAAAATGGATTGGGGGCCGCGAGGTTCCAGCAATTGCCCTGTGGGTAAGAGGGCAAGTGGTCGCCTCGCGGCCGTGCGCACTCCTCTCCCCCGAGAGGGTACACACCTTCGTCTACCTGTGCCTGCAAGCACTAGTAGACGAAGTTTGTCTCCAGGGGGCGTGTGCGTAACCCGCCCCCTGGAGCGTCTAGCGGTCGATATCTACTCTCCCCCCGGAGAATAGTGTAGAGATCGACCTGGTCTGCGAGGCAGGATTTGAACCGTGCGACCGGTCTAGTCGCATGAACCCGAGGAACATGCCACCAAACTGCTCTACCGAACTGAGCTACTCGCAGTTTTGCCCGCCGGAGCGGGCTAGGATTCACCGGGTACATGTACAAGTGCCTGCTTGTGAACCCTGCATGACGCTCGCTAGAGCGTCCCAGGTACCACAGTTGCACTGGCTGTTGTTTCTCTTGCAGCATGTGCCGCTTCCGTGACACCTCGGACAGTCTTTGTCGGCTGTCTTGGCCATCTCATCACCCTCTTCAGGTAGACATGAAAACGGATTTCGTCTTCATTTAGGCCGTCGACTATTCTAACAGAAAACCATATTTTGGTCAATAATAAATGCGACAGTTTTAAGAAGTTAGCAGCTCTAATTCAAAAGCCTGGATACCCGCTAGGTTTTGTGGGTAGGTCTCACTGGTTGAAAAGTCTAGTTTTTGTATCCGCTCCCATACACTAGTTATGAGTTTTTTGAACTCACTTAGCTCCTCGGTGTCGTAGTCTATTTCGAGTCGGTTAAACGCTCCACTGCTGTCGGGTTCAACGTATTCTATGATGCCTCGCACGACTGTATAGCCAGCAAAGCGTCGTGAGTTTTCGATGATTAGTTTGTAGAACATTAGCTGTTGTCGGTAATGGTGTAGTTTGATCTTTTCGTAGTCGGCTTTACCCTGCCAAGTCTGACTACTTTTGCCGGTTTTGTAGTCGGTGACGACGATAGTTTTTGCCTCGTCATCTATGTCCATTAGGTCGATAGCGCCGCTGAGTCGAACATCGCCGATAGTTACGCTGTCTCCAGCAAAGTTTTGTTCGACACGTTGACTGGTCGAAAAACTGTCATAGCGTGCTGT
>CBRAFJ010000005.1:0-17612 GCA_967755195.1 uncultured bacterium
GTACACCGTATCGGCCGTACTGGTCGCGGTGGTGCCAGTGGTACTGCTCACACTTTCGTAACAAAGTAGACGTTACGTGTACTAAAAATAGGACGCTCTATGGGCGTCCTATTTTATTTATTATAGTTTTATGATATAACTCGCATAGTCACAAATAGTGATTGTTCGTTTCCATAGGGGGGATACTATGACTCATGTGCCTATCAGAAAGGGCCACGTTACAGGATATGTAACTACCGTCGAAGAGTGTGATGACCTGATGAAGCAGCTGCAGGTTGCAAAACAGATCATCCAAACCAAGATCGTCATCCATGCTCCGAAGATGAGCGATGGCTACATCAGCCGAGATGAGTTCTATCAGTTCATACACCAGTTCACGCCCAAGGAGAACATTCGTCGGGGCACCGGATCCAAAATATTCGGTATACTGCTGCGGTCGGTATTGTTCGAAAAGGTGGTCATAGACATCAAGTGCTGCAAGTGCCACGGACATGCCGCCGAAATCTGCAAGTACACTGGCCGGCGTCACTTCGACACAAACAACACCGACATGTACAGCATCAGTGTACCCTCATTGAAAAGCCGCCTTGGCCGAGTACGTACCCTGGAAGGAATTACGCCGGAACGTTATGAGATGCTCACGGAGCTGGTCAAGTTTGCCTAACCGACCGTCTTCTCCTCGGGAAACGAACTGCCCGCACTACTAACGAGTGCGGGCAGTTTTATTTGCTTTATATTTATAATTATTCTAATATAACCCTTGTCACAGATTGTGATGTTCGTTTCAAGGGATGTGAGAAAATGCGCAAGGTACCACTGAAGTGGGGGCGTGTCACGATCGAGCTGTCGTCACCCGCCGAATGCGACGAGCTCATCGCACGCGCAGAGGCAGCAAAGGAAGTTCTACTGAGTAATCAGCAGGGGCTGCTTCCGCCGTTCGTCGACCAAATGGGCTACATTAGCCGTCAAGCATTCTATGCTTTCTTCGAGCAGGAGGGAGTGAAGACAGATAAGCGCAGTCAAGGTCCGAGATTGTTCGGGATGTTGGCTACGGCTGCATGTCAAAACCAGCTGCCTGCTGGGCTGATGTACTGCACTGAGTGCCGCAAGGGTGTTACTGGCCACTGCCAGAAGTCTGATCGCTACGTCGATCACAGTCAGTATTACCAGCTCAACGCTGGCATACTGAAGGTCAAGTGGCGCGACCTCGGCAAGCTGCGAGGCATCAGGCCAGGCGACGGTTCACCGCTGGCTATCATGGTCCAGCAGCTGAAAGAACACGGCAAGTAGCACGCCGTCCATCGAAACGAAGCCCGCACCCATCTCGGGGTGCGGGCGTTTCATTTTATGACAAGATCTCTCGCGGTGAACTACCTTTTCGGTAGATCTCGAGCGGCTTGTCGCTCATCTCCCAGTTCTGCTGGACTGGTGTCAATATCCTCCAAGCGCATAACACTTCTTCACTGCTGGCAAACAAACTCTTACGGCTGCGGATAGCGTCAACTAGAACGTGTTCATATGCATCTGGCAGCGTAGTGTCCTCAGGATAAGTAAAGCCCAGAGTCTGTGATTCGAAATCGCTATCAAAGCCCGGCTTTTTGGCGAACAGGTCAATCTCTATGCCTTCGTTTGGCTGGATCCGGAAGATTATCTGGTTACTCTGCGCATCATGGCGTTTGCGCAAGTTTATACGGATCTCGGTAGTTTTAGTGTCCAGCGCCTTGCCAGTGGTTAGGGTTATCGGAACACCTTCCCAGCGGGCGCTAGATGACTCTAGGTGCAGCGAAACAAACGTTTCCGTCAGGCTGCGCGGGTTCTGGGCTTCTTCCTTATAGCCCTCATACTGTCCGCGGACAACGTCGTGCGGGTCGACCGTTTTTAGCTTTTCCAGCGCCTCTAGGCGCAAACGAGGTAGATCGTTCCAATCGAAGTCATCTGGTACGTGCATCAAGGTTAGTGCTAGCAGTTGCAGTAAATGACCCTGTATAACGTCACGTAATGCGCCAGTTTGTTCGTAGAACTGGCCCCGTCCCTCGATACCGATAGTTTCACTAGCGGTTATTTCTATGGATTCTATGTATTCGTTATGCCATAGGTGCGAAAATATCGCATTACCGCCGCGGAATGCCACAATGTTCTGGGCCATTTCCTTGGCCAAGTAATGGTCTATGCGGTAGATTTGCTCTTCGGCAAAATGTCTCGAAGTTCGACCGATGGCTTCCTCGGCGCTAGCTAAGTCAACTCCGAATGGCTTTTCGAACAATATCTTCACATTTGGCGTGTTTAGTCCGGCTTCACCCAAAAAATCAACTATCTGCGTCGAGGCGGTAGGCGGTACTGACAGATAAACGAGTAGTTGTTCGTCGTCAGCGAGCGCTAGCGACGACTTTAACGCGTCGTAATCTTCACGCTTTGTCATGTCCATAGCAATGACAGAAACGCGTTCCGCTAGATCGTCGCTTCCGAGCGCGCTAGTTAGCAGCTCCTTAACGTCTACCTGGCGCCTGGATGCACCTATTATCTGCAGGTCGTCGAACTGACCAGTTTTTATGATTGCCTGTAGAGATGGCAGAAGTTTACGTGTCGACAGGTCGCCGGTAATTCCAAATATCAGTAGTTTCGTTTTCATATGTATATAGCATACACCGCTCCTACCGCTACACTAAACACCGACTAATGGAACGAAAGTAAACCCTGGGTGGTCTTCTAGCGACAAGTCACCCTCTTCGTCTTTGTGAACTTCGTAAATAGTTTCGCCTATAGGGACGACCAATTTGCCCGGTGCCGCCAGCTGGTCAACTAGCTCGTCCGGAAAGCGTGATGCGCTAGCACTGACCAGTATGCGGTCAAACGGTGCTTTTTCTGGCAAGCCGATAATCTTGCTGGCGTGGTGGAACGATATATTTTCGATGCCCAAGCGTTCGCAGTTTTTCTGGCCGAATGCTACCAGCTCTGGTATAGCCTCTACTGCGTAGACGTGGCCAGTTTCACCTGTTAAATATGCCAGCAATGCGCTAGTCCAGCCCGATCCTGAGCCAACGTCTAGGATTATTTGCCCTTCATCGACCTCTAGCCAGTCCAACATGGCGTTGACCGTAAATGGTTGGCTGTTAGTCTGTCCGTGGCCGATAGAGAGAGGCGTGTCGTTCTCCGCCCTTCCCTTTAGTTCGTTTAGTAAAAAGTCCGATCGTGATACTGCTCTAAATGCTTCTTCTACACTTCGCATATAAAACATTCTAACGTGACTTTTGTCTACACTCCCGCTTGCCTCAGGGGTGAATGACCCCTTGACAGCACTATACTTCTTTAACCTTTTTAGCCTTGGTGTTTGGGGCTTCTTTTTTCATATAGGTCTGAGTTTCGCGCAGCAAAAACAAGCTGACGTCGTCGCGTGTTGCACCTTTGCCATGAAACGGAATGCTGATGACCTGGATCAAGTAAACCATGTAGGTCATGATGAATGTGATTATGCCGGTTAACATCATGCCGCCAAAGAATGGATCTATGTCTGTGAGTAGCAATGTGGCGATAACCAGCACGACGATAGAGCGTACTAGTAGGAATGCGGACGGGATAAATTTTATACGCTGGATATAGTTAACGCGGTAGAGACTTTCGAGCAATATTGCCTGTTGCTGTTTCAGTTTGACGATGAAATTCGCCGGTACGCCGGCTTTTTCCATCTCACCAAATGTCACGTTCAGCTCAGAAATCTCGCGACGTGCGCCTCTGCGGTTAACCCGAGTTCCTTCGCGAAACGCCGCTAGAACTTCTACTAGATTGTTGCGGAAATGATCCAAACCGAACTTGTAAGTTTTGCGAATCTCTTTGGCATCTTCATACATGTTTTCGACTGTCGAGGCAAATTTCGACGGTATACGTTCGCTTTCTTTATAGTCAGCGATGGTGGCAGTCAACACGAAACCTATGACAAAAATAACGCTCGAAACCATACTGTTATGCAGCGAAGTTTGATCTATCGGTTCCCAGCCCAGTGTGTGTAGAACGTATTTCGACACAACTACAATAGCCGTCGCAGCTAGCGCGGTCAGAAATATCTTTAGATGCCTGAGGTTTGGCTTCATAGCCTTCTAGTTTAACAAAAACAAACAAAATTGTCCGCTCACTGCATCCTAACTTGCTGAGCTAGTCTTTCATATTTCCATAAATATGGTAAAATATGTCAAGTCGAAACACTCGGCCGCACCTACAACAGGAGGTTATCATGCGACTCGCAGCAGCGCGCGCAGGTCTCTGGTTCTTCTGGACCATCGTCATCGTGTTCATTTTCGGCGCCTCTCACTTCAAGGATGCATCCTTGGGGGACACCATTGGCACTCTGCTCATCTTCGCCACCATCGTCGCCGGCATCGTGTTCTTCTGGACATGGTACTCACACGAGGTGAAGCAGCAGCTCAACGAAGGGGAGATGAAAGACACGCCGCGATAGCGTGCAACCCCTCATCACCGGTAGGAGTGATACTGGCAATGCGCCGGTACCACTCCTACCGGATTTTTATTATCTAGACTTTACTTTTCGTCGCGTTCGACGACTATGGTGCACTCGGTGACTAAGGCGGCTATAGCACCAACGGCTGCTAGAACTGGTGCCAGGGCTATACCAACGACACCGATGGTCAGTGGTAATACGACTAGGTTTTTGCCGTCTCTGTCGCGAACAGTGATACTGCGCGCATTACCTTCGTCGATTATCTGCTTAACTTTCTTTAGTAGATCCTCACCTTTAACTTTGAATTCTTCGTTTTTGCTCATGGATTTATTGTATCATCCGCTTTTTGCATGCATGCAGGCCATGCTAGTTGCGTTAACTGCAAATATATAACATATGTGTCATACTAGTTAGTTGGTCGCAACCGCGACTGATCGTTTCACTTCGAGAGAAATGAGGGTGTATATGCGCCAAGAACCTGTGTTTTCAGTCCCATTCAAAGGGAAGGAACTGTCAGGAACTCGTGCCGAACTTCGCTGTCTGATCAATGACATCGAGGAATCCCTGTCTAGGGCGACTGAGCTGTGCGACATGAAGCCGCCAGTAGTGGATCACGGCACTCTGAGCTACGACTCGGTGCAGGACTTCTTTCGCCAGGCTTACCCCGACAAGTCCCTTCTCGGCTCGCACGCTACGCAGTTGTTCAAGCGCCTGCTAGGGGCTGCGAAGGATAATCGGGAACTAGATGCACAGTGCGGTACATGCGGGAACACTCCCTACGTGAGGCGCTGTAGTGACAATAAGTCTCACAGCGATCACCCTCAGCGATTTTTGATCAATGTAGGATCGCTCAAGAAGTTCGCCCCGTCTGTTGTCGATAGCAACACGCCTCCTTGGGGTTTCGGGCGCAGCCTACGAAATGACCTTAAGGTCCTCGTCGAAAAGCTCTCGTGAACGATCGCCCGCATCTGTAACAGGATGCGGGCGTTTCACTTTATGCTAGGATCATCTATCTAAAGTATCCCTGCCTGTTTCATAAGTGCTAGCGATGAGCTCGCCAACGCAACCATGATGCCCAGAGTTTTGGCTACTGCCTCAAAATTAATACCGTTTTTAAAAATATGCTTCATTATCTTATAAACACCGTCGAACGTTGCGATCATTCCGAGAAGCAGGATGAACGCAAATACTGCGTTCGCTACGTACAACAACCATTGCCACGGTATAAAATCTTCGCCCAGCGATATCAGCCACATGCTCAATACTAGCAATAAAATACCTATACCACTGTTATCTATACCGAGATTTTTGTTGCCTACTTCTTTTTCAAGCTCAATAAAAATGCCTACAACGCCGATGAGAATTAGACATGAGGCTATGAATGCATTAAGCGGGAGTAGGCTCGGGTATACAAACGCAATCAACAGACCAGTCAGCAAAAAACCTATGCCAACGGACACCCCTGATAGAGAACTTTTACTCTTAGCCATTTATTTTATTCTAACCCTATACAAACTCTAAAACTAGGGCGTAACCTGATATGACATAATATATAGGTCAGGATATTCCGAAGTACCTAGGATGGAGTGGTTATGGACCAGAGTGTTGTCTACCGTGCCGAAACCGATGAGGCGCGCGCAATCCTTCAACGGATTAGCGAAAGTGCCGACAATGCCGCGGTTGAAGATCGCCTGAACGGCTGTCTCGTTGCAGCTATGCAGAACGAAGCATTGGCACGAGCCATGCGACTGATTGCAGAGTCAAGGAACGGTGTCACTGCCACCAGCTTGCGACGACAACTGACGATCGAGTTCCGCCTGCGTCAGGATAAGCTGGGTGAGGTTATGAGCAGGGTCTACCTGCGAACCAAGGGGGTTGTTGAACCCCAAAATACGCTCCCACCCAAGTCGCGTCACTTGCGCCGTAACAAGGCGGCGTGATCATGATCAACTCCACGTGGCCGCAAGGTCTCTACGCCCTGTACTTATGTGCAGGGCGATCTTATTTGAGCATTTTCAGACTACACATCGGCCATACTTGACTGTTGATTGGTTTCGTGTATAAATATGTTTGGATTCTACCTACTGCCTGAGGGGGGCGCAATGAGCGGGAAGATGGATGAAGGAGTGCACGTCTACTGGGTGCCTCCATCTCATACGATGACTCGTTTTCACAAGGAAGTTGGCATAGTCAAGCGTGAGCTTGAGGATGCCGTCCGGAACCAGGATGAAGCAGTGGTGCGTATCATGAACGCCGTGACCTATGGCATCGAACAGATCATCGCCAGCAAGCGCGGCATCGCTGACGCTCACCTGCAGGTTGAGATCGTGATGGTTGCCCGTCGCAGCCGCGTGATACTCGACCCGAAAGAACAGCAGCAGATTATGGAACGCATCCGTGACGTGGCCAGGAAGGGCCAAGTCATCATGAACCCCACAAAGCGCAAGGAGTTCTATGGCCAACAGGCCTCCGCGTGACAAGTCACGTAAAAGCCCCGCATCAAGACATGGTGCGGGGCTTTAAAACTGTCCAAAAACAGAACTCACAGTACACAAGTAACGGGTTGTAGCCCTGGCGCAAACTTGACCTACAGCCTATTTTCATGCGTAACTATATATACTCCATACCTACTTACACTAGGAGGGATTATGGAGCAGGAGAAGTACACCTACATGGTGTGTACCCCGGAAGGGCTGGCTGCGCTGGAGCGGGTTCGTGACCGCAAGACAAACCAGGGCAAAAAGCTACACAACCATCACGGCAAGTACAAGATCAGAGTCATCATACATGCTCTTGACGTTATCCGCGAAAGCGGTGATGTCGGGATCAACGACAAAGATCTCCGTGGTCGCTTGGGCATCAGGTTCACAGACCTGTCATCCCACGACATCACGTCAGTGATGCACGTCATCAGCCGTGAAGTTAGGCCGATCGTCGAGGCACATCGCTGCGACGACGAGACCTCAAAGGCGTCGTGATATGAATATATCCGCGACGTCCCCACCCCGCCATAGCCTCAGTGCCGTGGCGGGGTATTAAAATGTTTAAAATTTTTCCCAAATTAAATGCCCCTCCGAAGAGGGGCGCTCGGCTACCTGAGTAACCTAACTGTGACGGCCCGCTAGAGCCTACCGGAGCTACCCCGGTATATTGTGTGACGTTTGCCGACGCCAATACGGCCTGGTTAGACAGGGTTCACGGACGCCCGATAAGGATGGGGACTTCCTCCGGGATGCGCAGCAGGCGACGAACGAATGACTCGTCCGGGACTGACATGCTCACATGGTGCTCGGTTGCACCATCGTGTCCGACCAGCACCAGCCACTCGGGGTGGTTGATACGCTCGGGAGTGAACTGACGGGTCACGATGCCCTCTTTCCCCGGTGGGCTTCAGTACGAGACCATCCCGTACGTCGCGCACCTTGCCAACTCGCTTAAAAAATAAAGCTGCCCCGCAGGGCATGAGTCAGCTAGTACCACCGATCAACGTAAACTCCTCTCTCGTAGGGTTTCCTTGATCAGCTTTCGTTTTCACGAAAACCTTACAGAATATACCATTTTGTGCTTGTTATGTCAACTTCTGTATGCTATAACAGATAAGGTTGTCGCAAAACTACTAGTTTCCCAGGAGGAAAATAATGAGCGACGAGCAGCAGAAGTTCTCCGCATCGGATGAGTACATCTACGTCATCTGCGTCTCGGAACTGGTCACGTCCGCCAAGGCATCGGCCAACAAGGCGTTCCGCATGCGCGAGCACGTCCTGAAGAAGGGCGACGAGCAGCAGGCCACCGTTTGGTGGTGTGTCCAGAACGGTGTCACCACCATCCTGCACTCGGGCCGTCGAGGGATCCGTGTCTCGACACTCCGCCGGCGCATCACCAGCATGGTTTCGAACAAGATCGACGACAAGGACAGTACTGTCGACCTGGTCATGGCGACCATCGCCAAGGAGGTCAAGGTATTGTCGGATCGACAGTGCGAGATGCTGGGTGGCCGCGACAAGCTGGTCATCTCCAACGCGCTCAGCTGAGACCAACCACGACGAGCACTTGCTCGCCCTACCCCGTCACAAATTTTGTGGCGGGGTTTTAAAATTGCAAAAGAAAAGCCCCGCGTCATGTCGACAGCGGAGCGATTCTTGCTCGACGCAGTCGGGACGCGGGGGACTAGGTGATGAAGAGGCCAAAGAGCACACACATGATCACAAGAAATACTGCAATGCCAGCATCATGCCAGTTCCAGTGGTCACGCACCCAGTCAGCGAGACGCCAGTGCCCGTCTATTGCGCTTCCGTCGAGTTTAACCCTGTCGTCGCCGAAGTTCTTGGCGACGACAAAATTGCCATTATGCAATCTACGTAGCAGCTCTTGATGCTCAAAGTTGCTGAGTGGACTTTCGCCGCTGTTGTGTGCAGCGAGCCGAATGACGTCATCGTCAAGTCCGTCCATGTGCCAACGAACGCTAGCATCGTCGTTCATGACGTTTCACCTTCCTTCAACTAGCAGGTACGCTCACGTTTGTGAGATTATGTATATTATACAACTATTTATAGATATTTCAACGCATGAGAAAGCCCGACGCAGTGGTCGGGCTGTTTCTCTGGTGTCCCGAGATGGGTAATCAGTGGTGGTGCTCGTCGATCATGTAGATCTGGTTGTGTCTACGGGAGTAAACACTTTCGGGGTCCTTGGACCTACGGATGAGACGGTTGATACCGGTAAGGTCAGCGATCTGACAGACCAGGCACACAACCGCCATTGCCACGATGATGCCGAGACCGGCGTTGATAGCCGATTCGGACTGTACAATGGCAGTGCATAGGCGCACTGCGAGATCCTCGCTCATGACTTTCCTCTTCTCTAGGGGGACAACAAAGAACGTTACCATGACTACTGTTGTAATCACAGCATTTGTGCATTATATCACTTATGGTATATTTTGTCAATACTAGTCATCAAGATCATCATAGTCTTCTATGACGATTGGTGGGTGTGGCTCGAGACTCTTTATGTCGTGTCTGTGAGTTTTACCACCCAGGTCAACCGACATGTACGTCCAGTTGGCCTTTACTTTGCGTTTGCGACTAGCGTGTTCATATATGAATGCAGCGCGGGCCATAGCTCTGGTGGTCGTAGGTGCGGAGTGATAAGCACGCTCAATAGCCTCTGCTGGCGGCATCCACTTGGCCCAAGCGGTCTGCCGTAGTCTCATGCCAATACCATTTTCAGCTATATAGCTCCACTGAAGATCTTTCTGGCGTACCTCTGGACTAGACAGGCTCAATGCGTTTCGCGCCATATAGCGCTCCAGCACAAGGCGTTTAGCTATCCACTCTACGCGGTCGAACAGGTCCTCAGGATTGTTTGCCATATCGGTCAGAGCACGCTCCCATTCGGCCAGAACAGCTAGTTCTTCGCTCGTGACCAGTCCTTTGTCTGCAAGTTCTCGCGCACGCGAGGCTAGATCTGTTTGGATATCCAGTGCTGACCATTTGTTACCATTTACCATTTCAAAATGTTGGTCCATGTCGATATCGCGAGCCACCATTCTTCCCACCTGGAACATCTTGTCTTTCTCAAAAACATAGGTGTCACTATCTAAATAGCCTTGCTCGATCATACGCATTACCAGGGAGCTTGTACCTATCTTCATCCAAGTTGCCCATGGTGACATGTTGGCGTCCAGGCTAGTTATATGCATACGGACGTTTTTGCTGTCACTGAGCGCCTCGTCACGAGTGCTGATGAGTGGATTTGTGTTGCCAGTCGAGGTTGCAGAAAAGTCTAAATTCAACGTTAGTGATTTCTGTGCAACAGAATAGTACGGGCCACCAGCGCTACTATCTCGCGGGATCACCGCACCTGCACCTGCTAGTATGTTTATGCTCGACAGGTGCGCACCCATAGGCATCAGCCTGCCCTGGCCGAGGGATAGTCGTCCGGCGTCGCCGGCAAGGTTTATGTGATAGCCGTTTGTGTTGTTATCGTCATCTATAACCCGTTTTAGTATTCGAAAGTCATTGAAACCAGACTCGTGATTGGGCTTAGTGTACTCGGCTGTATCAAATACTATCCGTTCACCCGCTAGTTCGTTAGCAACCGTGCCCATAAACTCAGTATCCTCTGGGGTAGCATACTCCGGGTGGTCCCCTATATCTTTGTAATACCTACCGCCGTTAGACAGCATATGGCCATCACCCGATGTATAAACTCCGGTTGCACCATGAATATTGTCCACCATATATCTAGCGCCTGGATCATCTATCTGTTGGGCTTCATCGCTTGGGCTTTTCTGAACTAGGACCGGCCACTCCATCTCGGTGCCGGTTATCCGCGGCAGTATCTCTGACATATACGATGTATATAACCATGGAACTATCTAGTGCGCAAGTGCAAATATACCGCTACCGCTGCTAACAGTGCGCCTATCTCGCCCAAAATAAGGTCTGTCATGGTGTCACGCAGGCCTGAACCCTGGTACGGCCACCCCATAGCGATAGCCGACGGTGCATGGTCCCAGCGCTGCCAAGATGTCGCGAGTAGAGCGTCTATAGTGAACTCAAATATTTCCCAGGCTACTTCGATAGTTGTCGCGAAACAAAAAACAAATATAACTATAAAAAACGGCGATAGTTTCAGGCTATGACGCTGTATGACAGATGGCATCATAGCAAGGCCTAGGAGCACCAGTAACACGCCTGACAGCACATGTAGCATGTCGTCCCACCACCAGATGGATTCGTACATACCGAGCCCTTTGCCAAGCAGTGTTGACGCAAGAACGAAGAACGCCGATGCCGCAAACAGCACACAGTAGGCCAGAGTCCGCCGAGTAATGCGTCGTATCATTACCTATCTTGTATCAAGCCGAAAACAAAAACGACCCCTTTCGGAGTCGCGTTGGTGATGCGGAATTAGTTTAACGCTTCGAGAACTGTTCGCGTTTGCGAGCAGAACGTAGACCGTATTTCTTGCGCTCTTTTTCGCGTGGGTCTCGCTTTAGAAGACCGGCTTTTTTCAGCGTACCACGTAGCTCTTCGTTCATAGCACTGATGCTTTTCGAAATAGCTAGTTTAGCTGCGTCTACCTGTCCTGCTAGGCCACCACCGCTGATAACAAGGCTAACGTTGAATTCTTTCTGCTTGCCAATAGTAGCAAGTGGGTCAGTTAGTTCAGCCAGAAGGGTCTTGTTTTCAGAGAAGTACTGGGCAGCTGCTTTACCATTGACGGTAATCTCGCCCTTGCCGCTAGTTAGACGTGCGCGAGCGGTTGCTGCCTTGCGGCGACCGAGTCCGTAGAAATATTCGTTCTTGGCCATTATTTAACCTCTACTTTCACTGGTTGCTGTGCAGCGTGCTCGTGAGACTCACCAGCAAAGATGCGTAGGCGCGTTAGGCGCTCTGCATGTTGCTTGTTACGTGGAAGCATACCCTTTACAGCGGCGCGAACTGCTGCGGTTGGGTCAACTTCCTGAGCTTCACGAACTGAACGCTCTTTGATACCACCCGGGAATCCACTGTGGCGGTAGTAACGTTTGCTTTCCAGCTTGTTACCAGTCAGGACTAGTTTGTCGGCGTTTATGACAACTACGTAGTCACCGTCGTCCATAGATGGAGTGTAGGTTGGTTTGTATTTACCAGTTAGACGTGTTGCAATAACTGTTGCAACGCGACCAAGTGGTGCTTCGCTAGCATCAACAAGTACCCATTTGTGAGAAACTTCGCTAGCTTTTTGACTGTAAGTCTTCATGCTACTTCTTCTCCTCTTCCTTGGTTACTGTTTTCTTTGCAGCTGCTTTAGCGACTGGTTTTTTCTCTTCTTTAACTTCTGCTACTGCAGGTTTGTCAGAGAACTCGTCAACAAAGCTGATACGTGCTAGCTGGGCGTTGTCACCGACGCGAGCGCGGGTGCGCTTGATGCGTAGGTAACCAGACTCACGCTTGATCTGTGGAGCAAGCTCATCAACCAGCTTGTAGGCTGCTTCGAGAGTGCTAAGACCAGCGATAACCTGGCGGCGGTTGTGTAGGTCGCCTTTCTTCGCTTTTGTGATGAGAGCTTCTACGTACGGGCGAAGTTCTTTTGCTTTTTCGAGAGTAGTCTCGATAGCTTCGTACGTCACAAGTGAAGTCGCGAGACCCTTTATGAGGGCTTTGCGCTGATCGCGCTCGCGACCGAACTTGCGGCCTTTATATCCGTGTCGATGCATAGACTAAAACTCCATCTCCGCAAGCTTGTCTTTGACCTCGTCCAGAGCCTTAGAGCCGAAGCCCTTCAGTTCGCGCAGGTCAGTCTCTGACAGTGTAACTAGGTCGTTGATCGTACGAATGTCGTTGTTGATCAGCGCGTTAGTAGTACGAGCGGTCAGGTTTAGGTCCTCGATAGGCATGTTCAGCTCGGCACCAGCTTCGGCAGCGTCGCTACCAAGTGCTGGAGCAGCTTCGACGCGAGTAGCGCCTGCAAGAGCGGTGTACTGGTTGATCAGAATAGCCGCAGCCTCTTCGAATGCGTCAGCAGGAGTCTTTGAACCGTCGGTGTCGACAGTTAGAAGCAGCTTGTCCAGGTCAGTAGTCTGACCAACACGAGTGTTCTCAACCTTGTAGCGTACGCGCTTTACTGGGCTAAAGAATGCGTCTAGAGCGATCATGTCGCTGTGTGAGCGCTTTTCGCCAGACTCTTCGATAGTACGGTAACCGCGGCCAGACTCGACGACGATGTCCATAACTACAGATGCCTTCGGGTCGTCGATAGTGCAGATGACTGCATCTGGGTTAACGACTTCTACGTCAGCTGTGGTTTTGATGTCAGCAGCTGTAACGACACCGGCGCCCTTTTTCTCTAGGCGTAGTTCGACTGGCTCTTCGCTCTCAGAACGAACGCTGACGTTTTTAAGGTTCAGCATGATGTCAACGACGTCTTCTTTGATGCCTTTGACAGTGGTGAACTCGTGGCTCACGCCCTCGATCTTGAATGCAGTGATAGCTGCACCTTCGATGCTGCTGAGCAGCACACGACGGAGACTGTTGCCAAGCGTCATACCGTAGCCGGTGTGAAGTGGTTCGATTACGAAGGTTGCACTAGTCTTGCTGTGCTCGTCGACGCTAGCGAGTGTTGGGTTGTGAATTGCTTTTGCCATAATAAATTACCCTGTTCTCCTTTAGATTTAGCGTGAGTAGTACTCAACAATTAACTGTTCGGTGATGTCAGCTTCGGCTTCATCGCGCTTTGGTAGACCAGTGATGGTAACTGCCAGTTTCTTTGGATCAGCTTTTAGCCAGCTAAGCGGGACCTGAACACTGTCTTTCAGAATGTTGTCGATGTTAGCGAAGTAGCCACTCTTGGCGCTCTTTGGACGAACGATGATTTCATCGCCGACCTTGACGCGGATAGACGGGATGTCAACGCGGCGGCCGTTCAGCATAAAGTGACCGTGAGTCACTAGCTGACGTGCAGCGCGACGGCTGGTTGCGTAGCCTGCGCGGTAGATAACGTTGTCTAGACGACGCTCTAGTAGCTGGAGAAGAACTTCACCAGACTGGCCCTCGCCGCGGCTAGCATCTTTCATCAGGCGAGCGAACTGCTTTTCTAGCAGACCGTACAGACGGCGAACCTTCTGCTTTTCACGGAGCTGCTGAGCGTATAGGCTCTGCTTGCCCTGACGGTCACGGCCGTGCTGACCTGGGATACCAGATTTTTTAGCCATGATCTTGTGAGCCTTCGGGTGAAGGGCGTAACCTTCGCGGCGGCTCTGTTTGACGATAGGGGAACGATCTCGTGCCATCTTATCCTCTCCTTGCCTTTCGTGGGCGGGTGCCACCGTGTGGAATACCTGTGACGTCCCTGATGCTCTCGACAGTGATGTCGAAGCCTGAAAGTGCGCGGACAGCCGTGTCGCGGCCTAGACCAACGCCCTTAACGAAGACGTCAACCTTGCTCAGGCCGTACTGGCTCTTTGCAGCCTCAGCGGCTTTTTCAGCAGCGATCTGTGCAGCGTAGGCTGTGCCTTTTTTGCTTCCACGGAAGCCGCAGGCGCCAGCTGAGCTAGCAGACAGAACGTTACCTTTCGAGTCAGTAAACGTCACGATAGTGTTGTTAAATGTTGCTTGTATGTGCAGCTGACCAGCCGGAACTGAACGGCGCTGCTTTTTGCGTGTAGTAGTCTTTGCTTCTGCCATTACTTTATATCCTAGGTCTTAGATGCTGCTTTAGGTTGTGAACCACCGACTGCAATACGTTTGCCGCGGCGGGTTCGACCGTTCGTACGAGTACGCTGTCCGCGAGATGGTAGGTTGTTTTTGTGACGAATGCCACGGTAAGCCTGAATGTCTTTCAGGCGCTTTACGTTACCAGCAACAACACGTTGCAGGTCGCCTTCTACGGTGTAGTTCGCGTCGATCTCGTCACGAAGCTTTTTCAGCTCGGTTTCAGTGAGGTCTTTGACGCGAGTAGTTGGGTCAATGCCTGTGCTAGCAAGAATGTTAGCAGCAAACTTTGGACCGATACCGTAGATGTAGGTCAGAGAAATCTGAACCTGTTTTTCGGTAGGAATGATTACGTTAGCTATACGAGCCATATACTATCCCTGCCTCTGTTTGTTTTTGGGCTTCTTTTTGTTGATGACATAGAGGCGCCCCTTGCGGCGCACCAACTGATCATCTGGACTGATTTTTTTGACACTGGCTCGAACTTTCACGAGTATGATGTCTCCCAAATAGTTAAATTTAATCTCTCAGGCGGAAGCTGATTCTTCCCTTAGTAAGATCGTAAGGGGTCAACTCAACTTCTACCTTATCGCCCGGCACTAACCGTATGTAGTGCTTGCGCATCTTTCCTGACACGTGAGCGATAATCTCATGGTCATTCTCCAAACGGACACGAAACTGAGCATTAGGCAGTGATTCCACTACCTTACCGTTCAGTTTAATGACTTCTTTGGTATCAGACATAAGTTACAAGAGGTGATTATACAGGAAAACCCTGTCATCGTAAACCCCTATGAAAGACAATCTCGCAACGCGATGTATTGATTAGTATTGTAGCAAAACAGGCCTAGTTGTCTAGGCCTGTCGTACGTGGCGATGAAATTAGTTGTCGTAGTCGTACTGAGTCTGCAGTTTGTAGCAGTGGTAGCCCTCAGAGTGCGTATATGTCTCAGGTGTAGTCGGTGTGGTGACCTGGGACTCTCGTGAGTAGTAGATGTCGCCGCTACCTTTGCGAGCTTTGTAGGTTACGCAGAGTTCGTAGGTGTAGGTCGTAGGTCGAGGGTCAGGATAGATCTGGATAACTACGTCGCCATCATCTCTTGTAATCTTTTTACCTGGTTTGTATTCGACTAGGTTTTGGTCAACTAGTTTTGCGCCGTTACCGTATAGGTCACCGCGTATATCCGACAGACTACTAGGTAGTTTGTCGTTTTTCTCGGTATAAGAATTTATCTCGCTACTGACAGCGCCCAGCCCTGACTCTATCAGGCGATCATTTCTAGTAGATCGCTCATACGCCGCCGGACCAGAGATACCAAGAGCTGCTATGCCTACGATAACTGCTGCCATAAGTATCCAGTACTTGGGTACCAGTTTCGGAATACTTGCCGGACGCAAGGTACGCAGCAGTGTTGCCGCGTAAACAACTGCTATGACTAGTCCCGTTAGCAGCGCCGTGGTATTACCAGGACCGGTGCCATTTATCAGCATGTTAACAACCGCAAACACCGCAACTATAACGGCCGCAATGCCACAAAGGGCGAATATAACTGCGTGGATGATCATGATAACCATAGAAGCACCGTTTTTGTGCTCTGGCTCGCGCCTAGAATAAAGCACGTCACAAACCAGTGAAATGACTAGCAGCACCAGTGTCGCCGCCAACAGGTACGCCACGATAGAGTTTTCACTGTATGTCGAGCTGCTCCCGTCGACAAAAAAGCTAACGCTCATCATAGTCAGATAAGCCAGAACCAAGATCGTCCACCCCCAGAAGGCATAGGTCAGCCACTGCAGTATCAAAATACCAGGTGTATTTGCAGCCTTTTTAGCTGCCGTTTTTCGTTTAGTAGCCATACCCATCCCCCGCTTAGTGATTGGTATGATTATATACCATTCACTGCAGCTCTTGCGATTCAGGAAGGAGAAGCCGGCCTGAGCGGATTTGCTCCGCTCGTCCGCGCGATGAGGGAACCTATCCCGGTTCCCTCATTAAGGGAAGCGCTAGTACTGGTCGTACGTCACCATCAAAGCTCTGGAATTAATCTGGCGAAGAGTTTCCAAGCCTACCGAGACGACGATGAGGAGTCCGGTACCACCGATAGCCAGGTTGCTAGCCGATATACCTAGCTGGAAGAATATGTATTCTGCGAGGAACGGCATAACTGCGATCAGACCTAGAGCCAGTGAGCCAAACAGCGTTAGACGATTAACAGTACTAGCTAGGTGCTTTTCAGTCTGTATACCGGGACGAATGTGCTCGATGAAACCACCCTGCTTTTGCAGGTTTTCAGCGATCTCGTTGCTGTTAAATACGATACCGGTGTAGAAGTACGTGAACAGCACTACCAGAACAAAGTAAGCTGCTGGGTAAATAAAGCTCTCAGGTCCTGTGTAAGCAAATCCACTGCTAGTCTGCGGCGTAGAGAACCAGGTTATCAGGTTGTTCGCCAAATCCTGGTAGTTAGCGTTGCCAGACGACTTCAGTATCTGACCGATAAAAGCTGGTAGAGCTAGGAAGGCAACCGCGAAGATGACTGGGATAACACCAGCGGTGATCAGTTTGACCGGTAGAATGCTTTTGACGCCACTGTAAGCACTGTTACCTTGAACACGCTTTGCATAGTTGATGGTTATCACCCGTTGGGCTTCGTTGATCTTCACTAATATGTACAGCAGCAGCAGCGCCACAACAGATATAGCTAGCGTCACCCAGAACGCTGTGCCGTTGACCGGCAGAACGAGACCGAACAGGTTCATCTTTTCAGCGTCACTACTGACAGATGTTACAGAGGACCAGACGCCTCCGAGGATGCTTGGAAGCTGGGAAATAATACCGGCAAAGATAAGCAGCGAGATACCGTTACCAACACCCTGCTCTGTTATCAGCTCACCGAGCCACATCATCAGGATGGCACCAGCAGACATAGCCGTAACGGCGATGATCCACTGATACAGGGTTG
>CBRAFJ010000006.1:0-17521 GCA_967755195.1 uncultured bacterium
GCGCGTCACTGATAATGACGAGGTCGGAGGTTCAAATCCCTCATCGCCCACCATTGAAAAATCCTACAACTTTTGTAAGCACTAGAGGTCTACTACGGTAGGCCTCTTTATTTTGCCTCGCGACTTGCAAGATAACGTTCGGTGCCAAACAGGATTGCGGCTAGCGTAAGGGCTAGAATCGGTATTAACCACGATACAGGGGCGTTATCGGATGTTGGGTCAGCCAAGCCAGCATTTATGCTCTTTGCAGCACTCAGAACTGTTGCGTCAGCAAGTGTGGCTGTAGGGGAGCTCTCTTCTGAGTCGTACGATCCGGTTGATCTACTGGCGATGTAGGTGTGTTGCACTTGGCTCGTAGCTGCTTGGTTAGGTTGGGTCGAAGCAGGCGTGACAACAGTAGTGTTTGATTGTCCACCGGCAGGAGTATCTACGCCAAAGCTGCCGAACCAGTTACCAAAGACATTTATAAACAAAACACCGAGCCAATCTGACATGTGTAGCTGGCTGTTAACGATATTCAATATATTCAGGGCGACCGAGGCGTCTCCGGATGTGGCGCTGCCAGCTAGAGTATTGAACAGCACCAGCGCATCACCGGATGTAGCAGTGGCGCGTATGCTGTTAGTGATACCCAGGTTTTCCGAGGAGTTAACTGTACTGTCTGCGCTCTCTGTATTACTCGCACCACCCGCAATAACCGAAGATGTGCTGCCAGAGGGAGCATCAACTATCATGCCAACCCAATTACCGAGAACATTTACGAAGACAAGCAGAGCGTTACTGCCGATTATTTGGCGGCCAGTCAGGTTCACTATAGTGATGCTTGTCTGCGCGATACCACTAGTGGCGTCACCCGCCGAGGTGTTACCTATGACACTTGCGTCACCAGAGACGGCCGAGGCTTGTATGTCGTTGTCTATAGATATATTGCTATCTGTTGTTCCTGAGATGGCTGTAGAATGCGAGGCGCTAGTTAGCAGGGCGTTCATGACGTCTTGCGACAGCAGTATGTCACCGTTTAGGCTACCGAAGATATTTATGACACCTATGAATGTGCTACCGGATGATATAGAACTATTTACGGCATTTATGAGGTTGATAGCCACGCTGGCATCACCAGACGAGGCATCGCCGGCGTTAGTGTTGTAGGCTACCTTAGCGTCACCCGACACGGCATCGACCTCGAGCGTGTTGTCTATCGATGATGAACTACTAGAATTTATCTGTAGATCACTCGGCTGACTGTTGTACGGCGGCAACTGAGGATTGATGGTGATGTCGCCAGTAACATCACCATAGATATCCTGTACGTAGAGGGTAACACTAGGGGTCGCGGGGTTAGTCGAAACAGAGCTTTGTAGCAAGTTAATCACGGTTACATTAGCGTTAGCATCGCCGCTGGTCGCGTCACCAGCTGCCGTGTTTAAAGCTACACTTGCGTCACCCGAGGAGGCTTGAACAATAGTATTGTTAGAAATACTACTATCTGCATTTGTCTCTGTTGCAGGGACTTGCGGAGTAGTGGTTTCTTGAGTGACAGCTGGTTCGCTACTGGGTGATTCTGTCGTAGTTGTTTCTACATCAGTCGTTTGCTGGGGTGTTGTTACGGTAGTATCGCCTGTCGACTCGGAGCTACTGGTGGCCGGTGCCTCGCTCGCAGTAGCACTGTCTGCAAAGACATTTTGCGGTGTGGAAAATCCCACGATTATTACGGCAGCTATACTGGCTAGGTATTTGTACAACATGCGCGTATTGGGCTTTTGTATAACCATAGCATTCTCCTTTTCCGGATGAAGTCTGTATTATTTCGTGGTGTAGGGCGGAGTTCGCACCCTCGCGCCCTACAGCTACAGCCATAGTTAGTTAGTGACGTTAACCGTGACCGTAGTAGAGCTGGTGTTACTAGCTGTGCCTGTAGTGGCAGAGCCGGCGTTACCATTGCCCATTACAGTAGCGTCACCCGACTCGGCGTGTTGCCAGTTGTTGTTGGTGACATCAACATCTGTATCGTTGTCGACTTCTACTGATGTTGAGCTACTTGAGAAGATCTGGTTGTTAGACCTCGCACCAGTGCCGTCTATGGTGCTTGTCTGGCTACCACCTCCGGAAGGAGCTGCTAGGGCGTCACTCGTGCTGCTAGTGTTGTTAACACCTATGCTGGCACTGAGCGAGCTAGAGTTAGTCGCACCACCGCTAGTAGCTGAACCGCCTCGACGATTGAAAGCGTTCTTGGCGTCACCAGATTCGGCTTTCTGCGGGTTGTTGTTGGTGACATCAACATCCGTGTCGTTGTCGACATCCGTTGAGTCTCGGCTGCGCTCGAACACCTGGTTGTTTGACCACCAACCAGTGTCAGTGATAGTGCTAGACAGCGGTGCCGCCGATGCGACGCTGGCGCCAAGGCCTAGGCCTACTACCGTCACGGCTGCAACGTGTAGAACTTTAGCTTTTTTCATCTTTTTGTCCCTCCATTATTTTTTAATAAATACCTCGGGCTGCTCGCCCGATCGTACGTGCTGAGCGGTGGTGGGACTGGGTTCGGCACGCTCGATCGAGTGACGAGCGAGGTGCGCGAAGCTAAGGGGAGCCGCGTTCTTGGTTTTCGTTTGTAGATGATGTCGAATGAAGGGTCACATTTGAGCTATGTGTCGTTTCTGTATTTTCTGAGCGAACATTTAGGTCAACATGCGCACCAGAGGGAGTTGTGTAACTACGCGATATAACGCCGTTTTCTAGAGGTATTATCTCGTCGTTTATCTGGACGTAAGATTCTGTATTTTTCGGGGTGTTAACGGTGCTTTGGTGAGACTTGATGGTTGCAGAGTTGGTCTGTTTCTTTTCAGGCTGCGTAGGCATTTGATGCTGTAGGGCAGAGGCTATAGCCGTTAAGCCTAGGCCGGACAGGAAGGCTGCAACAAAAATCCCCAGCTTTCGCAGGGGACTACTCGATATACGAGCAATTGGTCGTGATGCAAGTGATGCAGGACGGCGAGGCTTTAACAGGTTGAGTTTTTGTCTTTGGTCCTCCGGCGATGATCGCATCGTGGTGTCCTCCAAAAACGGGTGATACTCGGTCTGTTTTTAAATGTCCTCTGAGCCTTTTTGCTTTCTAACTTTTCATTATAGCACGGAGACGCTTATGTCAATAGTATTTTTTACATGTGGAAAACTCCCTATAATATATACAAAATGTAGTTTATTTAACGTAAGTGTTATATAATGTGATCAGGTTCTAGAGAAAAAACTTAAACAAAAACCAAAGTGGAAGACAAACAAATACAGCCAAACACTGACATCAGTGGTAGTCTAACCACTCCTGCTGGTGTTGGCTCTAACCCTGTTTCTGTTGCTGCGTCCGCACCTCGTCCGCCTCGGCGTTCGTCGCGGTCTCTTCTGCGCGTTATTGTTCCTGTGATTCTTGTTCTTCTGCTCATTGGCGGCGGTGTAGCGGCCTATGTAGCGTCACGCAACCGTGACGAAAGTGTTGAAAACAGCCTGCAGCCGTCAGCTAACTACGATGTTCAGAACATACCACTGAGTGATTTTGGGGATGCCAGCACTATAGGGCTTAACACTACACAATCGCTGAGTGTTAACGGTCAGCTACGGGCGAACGGATCGTTGTTATTAACGCCGACTAGTCGACCGCAAAATGCCGTAAAAGGTCAGATTTACTTTGACACTCAGACTAACACGCCATATGTTTTCGACGGTACGAACTTTGTTAGCATGAGTGTTAGCCAGGCTGTTCAGTCTATCGGCGGTCAGGTTGGAAATATAGCTCTTGGTCCAGGGTTGCTACTGTCGGGAGGGCAGTTGTCGCTCGATGGCGGTGTTCTCGAGGCAGTTAGTGCAGCAAGTGCAGGCGCAGTTACATCGGTGCAGGGGCAGACTGGTGCAGTTGCCTTTAGCTCTGGTAACGGCATATCGATAAACGGTACAACCATAGCAAATACGGGTGTGGTTAGTATTGCAGCAGCATCACCACAACTGTCAGTCACGCAAGGTTCGGGGGGCGCGTACAACATAGGTATAGTTGGTAGTCTTGCTACTGCAAACGGAACGGCCGGTCAAATTGCTGTTTTCGACTCAGCTAGCAATCTAGTAGACTCAACGCTTAGCCAAGTTGGGTCAGTTATAGTTGCGAGTAATAACCTGCAAGTAGCGGGAACGGTACAGACCAACACTTTAACAAATCTGAGTTCCGGGACAGATCTGGCTGTCAACGCTGGTTCTGACGAGATTGTGTTTACGTCGAGTGGTATCAATTTTCGACTACCAACAAGCGGTAGTGCAACTCAAACTATCTGTACGGTAGGCATGGGTTGTTCGGGAGGAGGAGGTTCATTTGTCGAGTTGCAGCCTTCTGGAGCACAGATTGACGCAGGTAGTGGTGCGAGTATAAGTGTCAACAACACTGGCGGTGGTGAACTTCTTCATCTGCAGGGCAATACAACTGATGTATTCGTCGTTGGTAACAACGGCGACACAAACATAGCTGGTGACCTCAGTGTCGCGGGTACTATAAACGGTGCAACTATAACGGGTGGTGCTATGTCCGGCGGTAGTGTAACGGGTGGTTCGCTGTCTGCGACTGCAGTCAATGGGTTGAACGTGTCCGCTAGTGCTGTTAGCTCTACGGGCGCACTAACTATCACTGCTGCAAACAACGCAAACCTGAGCCTGAACACGTCAGGAACGGGTGTTTTGACGCTGGGCGGCAGTTCGGTGCAGGGTGCAGGAGCACTCACTATAGGTGCCGGTGGAACTAACCAGGACTTAACTCTGGCTGGAAGCGGGACGGGTAATGTAGTTATTCAAGTTCCAGAATTCCATAACGCAAATGGAGCAACATATGTGTTCAATCCTTCAGATAACGGCGCAGTAAGTGCAACGATATGTACCTCTGTTGGTAACTGTATTGGCTCTGGCGGCGCGGTCGGGGGTAGTGGTTCGGCAGGAACCATTGCCGTCTGGACGGGTTCAGGATTTACTCTGGGTAATTCTCTACTCAGTCAGTCAGGTAGTGTAGTTACAGTTGCTGGTGATCTAGTTGCAACAAACCTTCAGGGTAATGGTAGTAGTATCACGAATGTAAACGCCGCGCAGTTAAATGGTCAGGCGGCTAGTTACTACACTAACGCTAGCAACATAGGCACAGGCACACTGAGTAGTGATAGGTTGGCAGCGGACGTTGCTCAGACGGACCAGGCAACTAACTTTGGTGTCAGTCTATCTGTCAACGGAAACGCGGTATGTACGACGGCTGGAAACTGTGCCGGTACGGGTGCGGGTGTTGGTGGTAGCGGTACTGCCGGAACTATCGCCGTCTGGGACGGAGTCGGATTTACACTATCTGATTCGCTGATTTCTCAGGACACTTCAGGTCCTAATGGCGAGGTAACTATAGATGGCGATGTTATAGCTGACAGTTTTTCTGGTAATGGCGCTGGACTTACTAATGTTGACGCCGTGACGTTGAACGGACAACTGCCGGCTTACTATCTAAATGCAGGAAACCTAAATGCAGGCACTCTAAATGACGCGCGACTCAGCGCTAACGTAGCGAAATATAATGATACGATTGCGGCATTTTTGAACGGCGGTTCGTTTGGTGGCACTGTCTCAGGTAGCGATGCCGTAGGCGGCAGTGATTTTGTTACGTTAGATCAGCTGAATGCTGCTATTGGCGGCGTTGGTGGTGGTGTGACGAGCCTGAACACTCTAGCTGGTGACCTGATATTGCAGGGAACAGTTGGCCAGATAACTATAGGTGATAATGGTACTGACACGCTGACTCTAGCTCTAGATAGCGCAGTTACACTACAGGGTAATGTAGTAAACGCAGCTAACGGACTAGTAAAACTAGATGGCAGCGGGCTACTGCCTGCAGTAAATGGCTCGCTACTAACTAACGTCAACGCAGCAACCCTTCAGGGTCAGGCCGGTAGTTATTACCTAGACCTGGGTAACGCGACAGGCACGCTAAATATCGCGCGTATTGCTGATGCTAGCCTAACAAACGCAAAACTAGCTAACAGTAGTCTGACCGTTACTGCCGGCAACGGCCTCATAAACGGTGGCCTGGTATCACTGGGCGGCACCGTAACACTGAATGCTGGCGCTGGTGATGGTATATCTGTCGCAGCAGATGCCATAGCGGTTGATAGTACGGTCTGTCGTACTAGTGGAAACTGTGTCGGCGGTGGCGGCGGAGGGGCAGTTGGTGGTAGCGGTACTGCCGGAACTATCGCTGTCTGGGATGGTACTGGTTTCAGCCTGACGGACTCTATACTTTCGCAAGATACCGGTGACCTGATAGTGGCTGGAAACGCTGTTATTGAGGCAGCTGGTACCGACCAAGACCTGACACTACAAGGCAACGGTACAGGTAGTGTGGTTATAGACACCCCAGAGTTCCTGAACGGTGCGGGCGCGTCTTATGTCTTTGATACAGGGGATACTAGCGGTACTTATGAAGTTTGTACAACTGCCGGCAACTGTCTAGGTGGCGGTAGTGGTGGTGTCACTGGTAGTGGCACGGTGGGTACTATTCCAGTATGGAGTGGCACCAGCTATAACTTGGCGGACTCACTAGTTAGCCAGGCTGGTTCAGTTGTGACGGTGACTGGTAGCCAAACTGTGACAACCGACCTCAGCGTGGGTGGTGATTTGACGGTCACGGATGACTTATCGGCTGATGCTATAACAGCAACTAGTTTCTCTGGTGATGGCGCTAGCCTCACAAACCTAAATGCTAGCAACGTAGCAACTGGCACGCTTGCTGACGGACGACTTAGTAGTAACGTCACGCTGCAAGGTAACACAATAAATGCAGCCAATGGCCTAGTAAAGCTCAACGCTAGTACACAGCTACCAGCTGTTGACGGTTCACTGCTAACCAATGTCAATGCTGCGCTGCTAAACGGCCAAGCAGGTAGTTATTACCTAGACCTGGGTAATGCGACAGGCAACCTTAGCATGGCGCGTATCGTCGATGGATCTATCGGCAATGCTGAACTGACAAATAGCTCTATAACTATAAACACCTCTGGTGGTATCGCCGGTGGCACGGTAGCGTTAGGTAGCTCCCTGAGCTTAAGCCTGCAAAATACCGGCGTTACAGCAAACACGTATGGTAGCGCTAGTTCGGTCGCACAGTTTACGGTGGCTAGCGATGGACGCATTAGTTCGGCTAGTAGTGTCGCTATAGCTATAGATGCAACCCAGATAACGAGCGGCGTTATCGCATCAGCCCGCTTATCCGGCAGTTACACGGGCATTACGGGTGTGGGCGCACTAGATGCGGGCAGCATAACTAGCAACTTTGGCAGCATCGACACCGGTGCCGACCCTGTGACAACAACTGGTACGATAACGGCAGGTACGTTTAACGCCACGACTGGTGGTTACCAAACTGATGGCACAACTCGTATATCTGATGGCGGTGCTCTGCAGAATATCACTGGTTACACTCAGACTAGTGGTAACTTTGATGCCAGCGCTTCTGGCGGAACGTTTAGTACGAGTACTGGCGCAGTCACACTGGGTGGCGCAGCTACTGCAAACAGTACGTTGAACGTTGTTGGAGCGGCTACTCTTCAGAATGCTCTGAACGTTACAGGGAGCACGACATTGACTGGTAGTCTTTCTCTACTGCACGGGGCAGATTACAGCACTACCGGCACGAGCAATAACGTGAACTTTGGCACTGGTGCAGTATTCCGACTGACAGGTGCGAGCGCACAGACGATCACCGGCATTACCGGTGGCACGGACGGTCGCATGATTACGCTCGTAAACGCAGCCGGTCAGACTGCTATCATCAGCAATAATTCAGGCAGCTCGCTAGCGGCAAACCGTATAACGACGTGTACAGGTGCAGTCATCAGTCTGTTTGCTGGTGGTAGCGTTAGCTTGGTCTACGATCGTGTCGCAAGTCTGTGGCGGGTTATCGCTGCCACCTCAGTCCCATCGGCTTCTGCAGGTTTTGTTAGTTTGCAGGGTAGCACGCCGGGTACGCCAGATACGGGTAACTTTAATATCAGCGGTACTGGTATCGCGTCTGTGCTGCAGGCTTCAACGGCTATGTATACACAGAGTCTCGACAGGGCAAATGCTGGCACGCTGACTATAGCTGGCACGAATGCTACGACAATCAACGTCGCAAGCAACGCTGCAACTCACACCATAAACATCGGTACCGGTGGGGGCGCTTCGACGCAGACTATAAGTATCGGTTCAACTCTCAACTCTAGTGGGTTGCAGCTCAGCGCTGGCTCGGGGAACATCAACATGGACACTATCAGTGCCTTTGTGACAATCGATCCAGCAACCGGAGTGTTCGTGATCGACAACGGAACCACTCAGATACTTCACGTAACTGCGGCTGGCCTTACTACAGTAAAAGGCTCGCTAGCGGTTGATAATAGCGCAACATTTAACGCTGGCGTTACTATCGCCGGCAGCACAGTCTACACAACGCCGGGTGGTTTCGCGATGAACAGTCGTATAAATATCCCTAACTACACCCTGCCTAACAACGGCGCGGTTATCGGTCTCGGAATAGACGATACGTCGCCAACTAGTGCGCGAGGCATTCTGGTGGCGGATGAACGTAACGTTGCGCATCAGGCAAGTATCGGCGTGATGAGTCCGGACGAGAGCGGTATTATCGGTATGAGCTGGGATGGATCGAACTCGGTTGGTTATCTAAAGACACAGAGTACGAGTGACAGCGTTGGCATTCGTGCTGACACAACTGATATTGCGTTGTTCGGTGCTAGCAGCATCACACTATCGCAGAGTACAACCGTTGCAGCGTCGTTGCTCGTGCAACGTCCGTCTAACAGCACTACTTCGTTCCAGGTTCAGAATGCTTCAGCAGCAGCACTACTAACAGCTGATACGACGAACATGCAAGTGGTTATAGGCAACAGTGGCAATACAGTAACATTGTCGGCTAACGGAATAACGCTGGCCGGTACGGCACGACACGCAAAGACGATACGTCTCGCAGCCGAATATTCCGGTGCTGTTCTAGACGCCGACGGCACTAACAATACTGGCACGATGACTAGTGCTCTAGACCTGACGAATCGAATGAACTACTACAAATGGACGACTGCGCAGGGAACAAACCAGGACTACGATATAGCTATACAGGTACCGATACCACAAGACTTCAGTGATTGGGCTACGTCTAGTTCGCTAACCATAACAACCTATACGTCGAACACGACTAACGGAACTATATTACTCGAAGCACGGGACAGTGCGAGCGGTGTTGAATGTAACTTCCTCAGTGTTACGCCGGGCAGTACAGGAACTTGGACTACTAATACTTCGACTTGTGCATTAACACTTAGTGGCAGTACATACACACCTGGAGATTACATGACATTGCGCATTCGCATGCAATCTCCAACGAGCGGTGATGTCCGTGTAGGCAACATAACACTTAACTATCTAAGTAACCGATAGAGCAATTGCAAAGAGGCATGAGAGGCGTAAAAACAAAAAAAACAGTTACAGAGAGGGGTAGGCGGCTCAGAGTCGCCGGTCTCGTAATGGCCGGTGTTATGGTCTGGAGTTCGCTGATACCTCTTTTTGGAGTGTTGCTCGAAGCCCGTATATATAATCTCAGCCCGCAGGCTAGGCAGGTTGTAGGTAAACCAAACAGTAATCTTAGCAGTAAGTTCAGCTACAACACTGACAAAAAATCATGGCAGTTCAACCGTGAAGGCTTGGCTATGAAGGCAGATGCGATAGCCGAGCAACAGGGCAGCGATGATCCTAGCGGAGTTGCAAACGCTCTGGCGCAGATGCAGCAACAAGTTGGAGGTAGCGGTAAGGACGACAATAGCCTGTATTCGGTCAACTTGCCCGAAGACGGAAGCAAAGCCGTGACCTACTACGACAACAACACTCAGCTATCGTTCAAAATGGCACCACAGTTTAGCTTGCGTGATGGCAAGCTAAAGGACGGTCAACTGGTGTATCCACTTTACGGTGGTGGTCAGTTAGTGTACACAGCCAAATCCAACGGACTAAAGGAGGACATAGTCCTAGAGGAGAGTAGAGGCAACGATCTAACGTTTAGCTATAAGCTAAATCTTCCTGACACCCTGGATGTCCGTCTACAAGAAGACGGATCGGTCGGAGTTTTTAGTGCAGACGTAGTTCTGTATAGCGCCACTGCGGGCAGTGATGGTGATCAGGCAAAACTGGATAATGCCCGTGAAACTGCATCAAAGGACTATTTGTTGTTTGCCATACCAGCTCCGGTGATAAAAGACGCTAAAGGTACAGAAAAACCGGGTACTTTTACACTAAAGGATGACATATTAACAGTAAGTGCTAGTGGACTAGACGACTTAGCATATCCACTTAGTATCGACCCTAGTGTGGTTGTTACTAGTAGTAGTGATTTTACGGCTGGTAACAACGAAGGCAGTATCGACTACAGTACAAGCGGGCAAATCAGCGGCATGAAGCCAACAGGAGGTAGCATCGGCTCTTGGACGGCTGCTAGCAGTATGAGCCAGTCGGTAGAAACACCCGTGGCTATTGCTTATAACGGCTACATGTACCGTGTTAGTGGTCACGACAGGGCGACTGGGCTTTACTACAACACCGTACAACGTGCACCGATAAACAGTGATGGTTCATTGGGATCGTGGATAGACACTACGCCGCTACCGAATGGCGGTGTGCGTTATCATCAGGCGGTTGCTTATAACGGCTACATGTATGTGCTTGGCGGTCAGCGCACTGGTGCTGTACTTACCGATGCTGTTTATGTAGCCCCTATCAACAGCAACGGCGGCCTAGGAGATTGGGTAGCTACGACTAGCTTGCCTGTTGCTATGGCTGGCCATGCTGCGACCGTATATAACGGAACTATGTACCTGGTTGGTGGTGCTACAACCAATCCACCAACCTGTGGGTCGGGTGGAACGTGTCTTAGTACGGTGTACTACAGTAAAATCCTAGCCAACGGTACACTCGGCGCATGGACATCCACGACAGCTTTTCCGAGCACGGTGGATTTAGCTAAAGCAATCGCCTATAACGGTTATTTGTATGTCAGTGGCGGACACAATGCTTCTATCTTTACTACGACTTATTATGCGACCATCAACAGTGACGGTACGCTAGGCTCTTGGGCACTAGCCGGGGCCAACTTTAGCGGTGCTCGTTATGGCCATGCGATGTATATAAATAACGGCTACATGTATATAGGCATGGGCTATAACGGCAAAACTGATGTTTGGTATGCGCAAATAAATAGCAGTGGCACGTTAGGGGCTTGGCGAGCCGCTACAAGCTATAGCCTAGGGGTAACTTATCCTGGAGCCACTGCCTATGACGGTTATTTGTACGCCATGGGCGGCTATGATGGCGCTAATGATCGTAGCGAAGTGTACTATGCCAAAATAGATTCGGCTGGAACAACAACCAGCTGGACGACCAGCGGGAATACTCTGGCGAGCAACGTCTCGGCGAACTGCACAGCTATATATAACGGTACGATATATAGCCTGGGAGGCAACACGACTGGCGGTGAAAGTGGCAACGTCACGACTGTTCGTCGGGCGGCTATCGCGAGTGACGGCAGCGTAGGGGCGTGGACTACCGGAACTGTTCTAACAGCTGCGCGCGGGTATCATGGCTGTGTTGCCTATAACGGCAAACTATATGTTGTTGGCGGTTTTGACTCTTCGGGTGTTGCTCAGAGCACGGTTTATTATGCAACGATAAATGCTGATGGCTCACTGGGAGCTAGCTGGACTACGACTACAGCCCTCACTGCAGCACTGCAGTATGCGGCGGCGTTTGTATATACGACGCCAGATGGCACAACACGTCTCTACGCGGCTGGCGTAAATGGTACCAATATGCGCATATATTCAAACCCACTAAACACATCCGGTGTCCCTGGTGGCACCTGGACGACAGCTACCAGCAGCAACCCAGGTGGTGTCGCTTTGACCTCTGCTTCGTTCACGGTTATCGGTAATTACATATATACATTTGGCATAAATGCATCTCCGGGCGGAGCGCAGTCGACGGTCTACTCAGCACCACTAAACACTAACGGCACGGTTGGTTCGTGGACGGCAACAACTTCATTGCCAGCAGCGCGGACCAATGCGGCAAGTACTTGGTTGAATGGCTGTATATATGTAGTCGGCGGCACCAGCGATGGCACGACACGGGTTAACACCAACTACTACGCTTGTCCGAGCAGCAGCGGAACTATAGCAGCTTGGAACACGGCACCGACTATTCCAACTAGTGTGTCTTCTAATGCCGTCGCTAGTTACGGCGGGCGGATTTACAATGTCGGTGGTTCGCCGTCGGCAGGTAATGCTAGCAATACAGTCACATACACCACCGTAAATAACGGCGGTAGCGGTAGCATCATCGGCGCCGCGTGGCAGGCAGATTCTGATGTTGCAGTTGTTAATAACCGTTATAGGCACGCGACAGTTGTGTACGAAGGCTATATCTATGTTATCGGTGGGTCTATAAGTGGGGGTGGCGACATAACCACTCAGACTGTCGAATATGCCCCTATAAACTCTGACGGCACTCTCGGTGCCTGGGTGGCTGACACACACGAACTGCCTACCGCGCGCGTATTTCTTGCTGCCGCTGCATACAAAGGTTACATGTATATATCAGGCGGACAGCAAGGCAGTGGAGGTGCTTTCCTGAAAACTGTCCTATATGCTCCGATATCATCTGCTGGTGCGCTGAGTGGTAACTGGGCGTCGGCCGGTGGCAATACCACTAACGGTGCTGCAGGCGCTACACTTGTGGCCCATAACGGCTATCTGTATAGCCTAGGTGGTTGGGACGGGTCGCTAGACTATAATACGGTTCAGTATGCCGTTATAAACAGTAATGGAACTATAGGATCCTGGAATAGCACCAGCACATTTACGACAGCACGCAGCAACTTAAACCCTTTTGTGTATGGTGGCTATATGTATATCGCAGGCGGCGAAGGCGCACAGCTAATGAGAGATGTTCAGTACGCCCTCATAAATAGCGACGGCACCCTAGGTAGTTGGAGTCAAACCACACCGTTTGTTGGTGCGCGCAAGGACTCTGCCGTAACTGCCTACAACGGTTTCGTCTACGTGACCGGTGGTAATGACAGCACTAACTCACTAGCTGATGTTCAGTTTGCGCCTATACTCAGCGGTGGCCAGATAGGTCCGTGGCAGCGAGCCTTTGCGCCAGTTAACGGTGACCCTGTTGGAGTTAGGTCGCCGTCGGGACAGGCTATATGGAACGGCCGCCTCTACAGGGCAGGCGGTGGTATGTTGAATGGATCTAGTTCAATAGTCATGAGCGGTGCAAAATACCTAGAGTTAGACAGTGTTGCTCGTGTCGCGCGTTATAGTAAACAAATAGCGCTATCTTCACAGGCTGGCACCGTAACGGTCAACTACAATGGCACGTACTCCCCGGATACCACGCTAAAGTTCGCAACAGCGTCTAGCGATAATATATTCGGTGCACTCACAAATGGTACTGCAGGTGCTGGCTCTGACCCCGGTTCTATCTGTTCGACGCCAACAATAACTACCGTTTGGCTTTCAGCTGTTATGGATGACTCACGCTGGGCGACATTTGGTGGCGGTACACCTAGCGGTATCACTGATATCAGCGTGTTTTACACCGATTCTGGACGACCAGCTCCAGGCCAACGTTTGTTTGGTGGCAAGTCTTTTAGGTCAGAAATACTACGACCTCTCGATACTTGCGGCAACGTCTAGTACAATAAAGCGTAACCATGACAGGTGGAAAAGCACAGCAGAGGGCTTCAAGAGAAGTACAGCGATTTAAGGTTGCTGGAATAGTTCTGGCTGCGATTGTTGTGTGGAGCAGCCTTGTACCTCTGTTCGGAGTGTTGCTCGAAGCCCGTATATACAACCTCAGCCCAAAGGCTAGGCAGGTAGTTGGCAAAGCGAATAGTAACCTGAGTAGAAAGTTTAGCTACAACAGCGACAAGAAGACCTGGCAATTCAACCGCGAGGGCATGGCGTTAAAAGCGGACATGATAGCCGAGCAACAGGATACTGACGCTAGTGGAGTGGCTAAAGCTCTGTCGCAAATGCAGCAACAAGTTGGAGGTGGTGGCGAGGACGACAAGAGTCTTTACTCGGTCAATTTGCCAGAGGACGGCAGTAAAGCCGTAACCTACTATGACAACAACACGCAGCAGTCATTCAAAATGACACCGCAGTTTGATCTACGTGACGGCAAGCTAAAGGATGGTCAGTTGATATACCCGCTATACGGCGGAGGTCAGCTGGTCTATACGGCCAAAACTAACGGCCTAAAAGAAGATATCGTGTTAGAAAAAAGTCTAGGTGACAGTCTGGACTTTAGCTATAGCCTGGATCTACCAAAAACCCTCGAGGCTCGTCTGCAGGAGGACGGTTCTGTTGGGGTGTTCAGCGCCGACATAGCTCTTTACGGCAACGTTATGACTGGCAGCGATATGGACCAAGCAAAACTAGACAGCGCCCGTGAAACTGCACCAAAGGACCACTTGCTATTTGCTATACCGGCGCCGGTTATAAAAGACGCTGAGGGTGTAGAAAAATCAGGCAAATTCTCCCTAAAAGGCGACACGCTAAAAGTGCATGCTAAAGGTCTAGATGAACTGGCGTACCCCCTCAGTATCGACCCTAGTGTAGTGGTTACTAGTAGTAATGACTTTTCAACCGGTAACAACGAAGGTGGAATAGCTTATTCACCAAGCAATAGCATGTCGGTTGCACCGGTTACGGGTGGTCTGTTTGATGGTACCTGGACAAGTCAGACAAATATCAGCACCGACACGGGAAACAGCCACGCTATTCCTAGAGTGGCTGTGTATAACGGATACTTATATATGATCAATGGTGGGCATGTGGAAATGGCGACCATAAACAGCAGTGGAGTGATTGGTACATGGGACACATCCCCTACTAATACTAATACCATTAACGCCCATGGTAATGGCACGGGTATTGTGGCGTACAACGGCTATCTTTATGTGGTTGGCGGCCAAGGCGCAAACACGGGCGTAGAGTACGCGTCGCTTAACCCTAGCACTGGCGCAATGGGCACATGGACGAGTACCACATCCTTACCCTCGGCGACGTTCGCTGCTGTAACTGCTGTAATGAATGGCTATTTGTACGTAGCAGGAGGGTATGGAGGAAGTACGCTCAGCACCGTACGGTACGCCAAGCTCAATGCCAACGGCACGGTCGGTTCATGGTCGACAACTACAGCCTTGCCGCAGGTGCGCACCACCGGGTCTGGGTTTGCCTACAACGGCTACTTATACGTTGGTGGGGGCTATGTCGATGAAAACAACACACTATATAGTTCAGTAATATATGCCAAGCAGAACTCCGATGGCACACTGGGCAGTTGGATTACAACAAGTAGCATGAGCCAAGCCGGACCAGGCCTGGCTATGACGGTTGTAGGTGGCTATGCCTACGCGTTTGGTGGCGCTGCAACCACGACTTATGCCAATGGCTCAACAAGAGCCGAATATGCCCAAATAAATGCAAACGGTAGCCTTGGCACATGGCGGACAAATAGTAACATGACACTGACTCAAGCGCGTACGAACCTTGGTTCCTTTAGCTACGCTAACGGTACCGATAGCTATGTTTATGTGCTGGGAGGTCGAGATCAGGCTACTGGCGGATATCGCAATACCGTACATTCTGCCAAGATTGCATCAGCTGGTGCTGCAACGTCGTGGACAAGCGGTACTAGTGTGGGAACAGCGCGAGCTGGGATGTGTACGGTCATCTACAATAACTATATTTATGCTATAGGTGGAAGCACCTCGAACAGTCTTACGAACCGAGTGACCACTATCGAGTACGCAACAATAAATGCATCGACCGGAGTAATTGGTACTTGGGCAACAACAACAGCACTTCCTGTTGCACGGACGGAGGCAGGGTGTGCTGCCTACGGAGGACGCCTATATGTGGCGGGTGGCGCGGATGTTGATAATACGCGCAGTGCAACAACGCGATATATCACCATTAACACCAATGGTACACTGGCGGCGAGTTGGTCGAATGGCACAGATATGGCTGGTGGCGCTATGCTTGTTAGAAATATGTACACGCATACACTATCAAATGGCAATACTTATTTATATGCGCTCGGTGTATATAACAGTTCTGGTTTAAATAATATTACTTATACGCAAATTAATACCAACGGTACACTAGCAACATGGACGGCAACGGCAAACCTTCCGTCTGACGCTAACGGGCCGGGATTTGCCAAAGTTGGCAACTACCTATACGCCATAGGTGGGACTAATAGCACTTCTACAGGTACATTTGACCGCGTTCAATACACCACTATCAACAGTGATGGCTCTCTGGCGGCATGGAGCACTACTACATCACTGCCTTCTGCTCGAGGATTTCCATCCGTGGCAACTGTGAATGGCTGCATATACAGTATCACTGGTTACGATAACAGTATTGCTGTCACGAGCAGTGCTTACTACGCTTGCCCGGCTGCAAATGGAACCATAAGTACTTGGAATACAGCACTAAGCCTCGGAACGGCTAAATATAACACTGCTGTAGCGTCTTATGGCGGATATATCTACTCAGTTGGTGGTGGTACAAACACAAGCGGAGCTGTCACTGCATCAACTGAATATGCCAAGGTGAATAACGGCGGTAGCGGTAGCATTATCGGCGCTGCATGGGTAGCTGATTCAGACGTCGCGGTCGTAGATAACCGTTTTAGGCACGCGACAGTTGTATATAACGGCTATGTATACGTCATCGCTGGATCTGTAAATGGAGGTGGCGATATAACTTCTCAGACCGTAGAATACGATCCTATAATTGCGAATGGTACATTGGGCATCTGGGTAGCGGATACGCACGAGATACCCGCAGCACGCGTTTATCCTGCCGCGGCTGCCTATAACGGCTATATGTATATGTCGGGTGGTCAGGCTACGGGTGGAGGTGCTTTCCTGAAAAGCATCCTCTACGCTCCGATATCTTCTGCGGGTGCGCTGAGTGGCAACTGGGCATCGGCTGGTGGTGACACTACCAATGGTGGCTCGGGTGCTAGTCTAGTAGCCTATAACGGCTATCTATACAGCCTAGGGGGTTGGGATGGGACTACAGACTACAACACTGTCCAATATGCTGCCATAAACAGTAACGGTACTATCGGCGCCTGGAATAGTACGAGTAGCTTCACTACAGGACGCAGCAACTTGAGTCCGTTTGTATATGGCGGATATATGTACATAGCGGGTGGCGAGGGGGCTTCTCTGATGAACGACATTCAGGTCGCTCAGATAAATAGTAACGGCACACTGGGCAGCTGGACCTATACCAACCCGTTCACAGGAGCCCGCAAGGACACTGTCGCAACTGCCTACAACGGCTTTGTATATGTAACTGGTGGAAATGATAGTACTAGTTCGTTGGCCGATGTCCAATTC
>CBRAFJ010000007.1:0-16692 GCA_967755195.1 uncultured bacterium
CGGCTAGTTCGTCATGCAGGTGTTTTTTGAAACGGTTGAGTTCGCTGGCAGATTTAATACTGTAGCTGTATTTGTCCAAGCCCTCGATACCAAAGTATGATGTCACGACGCCCAAAGAGAACACGACACGGTCGTATGGCAGCTGGTGTGACTGACCAACAACCAAGCGACGATGGGTGTCGAGCCCGGTTACTGTGTCTATAACAACCTTTTCGTCGCTGTTTTCAAAAACCTTACTGATTGGCAGTATATTTTCGCGGCTCGAGCGGCCGGTTGCCGTAGAATAAAGAGCAGGATAGAAAAGAAAATGGTCACGGTCGCTCACCAAGGTAACGTCGACGCTTTTATCCTTCGAGAGCTCTAGCGCAGCCTTTACCCCACCAAAACCACCACCTACTATGACAACTTTCATCTCTATTTCTCTTTCTAGCTAGACTTTTATAGTTGTTATGCTAACAGAAATACTTTCCATACACTAGTCCACTGCGCTATAGTGAACCATAACCATGAAGAAGGTGGGAGAGATACTAGACAAATTACTGGCGATCGGCATGCCGCTATTTCGCTTTCTATACAAGGCGCTGCCGTTTCTGGCCATCGCACTGCTTCTCGCCGTTCTAGCAGCCATCACCCTGGCGGCCACACAGGCTACGCCGCTACTGATCGACACCAAAGGTGTAATAGGAAACTCACAGCGCGACACTCTGTTTTTGGCAACACTCATCATGCTCATCATCGTGCTGCCGGTGTTTTTTCTGGCTATATTTATCGCTATTCGCTACCGTGAAGGTAACAAAAAAGCCCGTTACTCACCTAAATGGAATAACAGCAAACGGCTAGAGATAGTCTGGTGGGGAGTGCCGGTGTTTATCGTTATGATTTTGTCGCTACTTACCTGGAAAACCACCCGCGACCTTGACCCGTATCGACCGCTGGCATCAACCAAACAAGCCGTACAGGTTCAAGTCGTCGCTCTGCAGTGGAAGTGGCTGTTTATCTATCCCGAATACAACATAGCGTCGGTCAATGAGCTAGCTATGCCGGTTGATAGACCAGTTGAGTTTACTATCACCAGTGATGCGCCGATGAACTCGTTTTGGATCCCACAGTTAGGCGGTCAAATATATGCCATGACTGGTATGAGCACGAAACTCCACCTCGAGGCAGATGAAGTCGGCGACTACCGTGGCATGTCGGCCAACATTAGCGGCAAAGGCCATGCCGAAATGACATTTACAGCCAAAGCCAGATCTGAAAAAGACTACATGTCGTGGCTAAGCGAAGCCAGTCGCAGCCAAAGTGTCCTAGACAAAGACAGCTACGAATCTCTTCGACAGCCTAGCCTGAAAAACAAAGTTACATACTATCACTTGCCAGATGCAACCTTGTACGACCAAGTTATTGCTCGTTATAGTGGGGGTCATAATATGGAGGGGACGCAACACTAATGCTAGGAAAGCTAGGACTAGATGACCTGCCACATGACCCAATAGTTTGGGGTGGCGCACTGTCTGTTATAGGCGGTCTAGTAGCCGTAGTTTTGCTTGTAACTTTCCTGAAAAAATGGAAGTGGCTATACAAAAACTGGATAACCTCGCTCGACCCGAAAAAGATCGGCGTCATGTATATCATCGTCGCCGTTATCATGCTCATCCGCGGTCTCGGCGATGCCGCTCTAATGCGCGTTCAGCAGGCAACCGTACCATCCGTAGCCGAGCCAATACTTCAGGCTGACCATTTCCAACAGATACTGACCGCCCACGGCACCATGATGATCTTTTTTGTCGCCATGGGTCTCATGTTTGGCCTGATAAACCTTGTCCTACCTCTGATGTTAGGTGCTCGTGATGTTGCATTTCCGTTTTTGAACTCGGTTAGTTTCTGGCTGTTTTTCATGGGCATGGTCCTGATGAATGCCTCGCTCGTTATCGGTGAATTCGCCGCCACGGGCTGGTTGGCTTATCCGCCGTTGTCTGGCATAGAGTACAGTCCAGGCGTCGGGGTTGATTATTGGATATGGGCACTACAGATAGCCGGTGCCGGGTCACTGCTGTCTGGTATCAACTTTATCGTTACTATTCTAAAAATGCGTGCGCCTGGCATGACGATGATGAAAATGCCGATCTTTGCCTGGAGTGTCTTCGGCGCCATGCTGCTAGTTATATTTGCGTTCCCGATCCTGACGGCAACCCTTGGCATGCTGTCACTCGACCGACTGCTAGGTATGCATTTCTTTACGACTGACGCTGGCGGCAACGCCATGATGTACGTCAACCTCATCTGGGCCTGGGGACATCCAGAAGTCTACATACTCATCCTGCCGGCTTTCGGTGTATTTTCAGAAATAGTCGCCACCTATTCGCGCAAAGTCCTGTTCGGCTACACCAGCATGGTCTGGGCTATTATGGCTATCGCGTTTTTCAGCTACGTAGTCTGGTTGCATCATTTCTTCACCATGGGAGCAGGAGCGGACGTCAACACATTCTTTGGTATAACGACGATGATTATCGCCATACCTACGGGTGTCAAAGTCTTTAACTGGCTGTTTACTATGTATCGCGGCCGGGTGAATTTCGCCAGCCCTATGTTATGGTTCATGGGCTTTGTTATCACCTTTACTATTGGTGGTATGACGGGCATGTTGCACGCCGTGCCAGCCATCGACTATCAGGTGCACAACAGCCTGTTTTTGGTGGCACACTTCCATAACATGATCATCGGTGGTGTAGTGTTCGGTTACTTTGCCGGCCTGACGTACTGGTTCCCAAAGATATTTGGCTTCAAACTACACGACGACCTGGGCAAAGTTGCTGCATGGCTCTGGATAATCGGTTTCGTAGCCGCTTTTGGTCCGCTGTATGTACTAGGTCTAATGGGCGCGACCAGGCGCCTAGATGGCTACGATCCTTCGCTCGGATGGCAGTGGCTATTTATTGTAGCTGGCGTGGGTGTACTGATACTGACGTTGGCTGCTGGCTTCCAGATACTTCAGCTGGCCTACAGTATCTGGAAACGCAAAGAACTACGGGATACCACTGGCGACCCATGGAATGGCCGCACACTAGAGTGGTCCACGCCGTCACCAGCGCCGCACTATAATTTTGCTGTCCAGCCAACAGTCTCGACCCGTGACGCTTGGTGGCACATGAAAGAAACAAACCAAAAACCGGGCAAGTTTGAGCCATTTTATATGCCGAAAAGCAGTCCATTTGGCATCATCATCGCTTTCATGGGCTTTGTCATGTGCTTTGCTATCATCTGGCATATTTGGTGGGCACTGGCGCTGGGTGCTATAGGCCTGATAGTCTCGATACTGTGGCGACTGAGTGACGACGACACCGAGTACTTGGTCACAAAAGACATGCTAGAAACGGGGCACAAGGCATGAGCGATCCTGGCGCTATAGCTCGCCACCGCGAGGAATTTAACAAAACGACATTTGGTTTCTGGGTCTATCTGATGACCGACTGTGTGCTGTTTGCCAGTTTGTTCGCGACCTATGCAGTTCTACACGGCGCCACGGCTGGTGGGCCAGATTCGAAAGAGATTTTCGAGCTTGATTTTGTACTAATCGAGACCATACTACTGCTAGTTAGCTCGTTAACATCTGGACTAGCGCTGATAGCCGCTCGCACCGGCAGTCGCAAGCTGATAGCTAGCATGTTAGCAATAACGTTTGCTCTCGGTGCTGGCTTCTTGGCCATGGAGCTTTACGAATTCACTAAACTCATAGGTGAGGGTCACGGACCGCAGACGAGCGCCTTTTTGACGGCATTCTTTACCTTGGTTGGTACACACGGATTTCACATCTTTGTTGGTCTTCTCTGGATAATTACGCTGTGCATCTGGCTAGCAAGAAAGGGTATTACTAACGCCTTCACAAAACGCCTGGCGCTGTTTAGCATGTTCTGGCACTTCCTAGATATCGTCTGGATATTTATCTTTACCATCGTTTACTTGTTAGGAGTTATGTCGTGAGCAAGCCCGCGAAAAAACACGAACTTCGCCACCTGTATATGTCGTACGTCATAGGCTTTGTACTTTCGTTGGTCATTACTCTGGTCGCTTTCGTGTTAACGATGCGCCAGATAGATGCCGACGGCCCAGACCTAGCTAGCGGCGTCGTGATCGCAATCCTGGCCGCCCTAGCTATCAGTCAGCTAGTAGTTCAGTTGCTGTTCTTCTTCCATCTGGGCAGTGAGTCAAAACCACGCCTAAACACCGTGTCGTTTCTGTTCATGCTGATGGTCGTAGGCATCCTGGGTCTAGGTTCACTATGGATAATGTACAATCTAGACTACAACATGATGCCGCACGATGTTGAAGAGCACGTGATGAACGAAGAAAATATCCACCCGACTGAAGACCACAGCCACCATGACCACGACTAAACAAACCCTTAAAGCCTACTACAAACTAACCAAGCCCGGACTAGTCTACGGCAACGCCCTGATGGCGATTGCCGGTTATTTGTTCGGTGCAGCAGGGCATGGTTCGTTGGTAACGTTTTTCGCTATGCTGTTCGGTATATGTTTGATAATGGCGGCTGCCTGCGTCTTCAACAACATCATAGACCGTGACATAGACGGCAAAATGAAGCGAACCGCCAACCGGCCACTGATAACCGGTGAGATATCGGTTCGAAATGCTATCATTTTTGGCACTACGCTACTGGTAGTGTCCTTACTACTGCTAGGGTTTGGGACAAACTTGCTTACGCTAGGGGTAGGGGTATTTGGTTTCTTAGCTTATGCCGGGCTCTACACCTACAGCAAGCGCAAAACCGTCCACAGCACACTGATCGGTACGCTAGCTGGCGCAACGCCACCGGTTATCGGTTACTTGGCAGCTACGAATTCCTTGGACATTGTGGCACTTCTACTGTTTCTGCTACTCGTTGCCTGGCAAATGCCGCATTTTTACGCCATATCTATATTTCGCCGTGCCGACTACGCTAACGCGGAAATTCCGGTATTGTCGGTTGTAAACGGGGTTTTTGCTACCAGACGGCAGATGATAGCCTACGCCGCACTCTTCATTGTTATGGTTCTACTACTAGGTATTTACGGTAACACCAGCCTGTTAACGCTACTCATTTTGCTACTAGCATCCAGCTACTGGCTATACCTGACCTTGCAACCAATGAGCGAGCAGGGCAGCAGTGCATGGGCGGGCAAGGTCTTCGGATGGTCGCTCTGGCTGCTAGTCATAGGATGCGTCGTGCTGGGCCTAGATAGTTTTTGGCATTAAGTAAATATACAGGCTATACCGGGTATAAAAGTTCGCGTAGTATATAAATAGATGAACGAGCAAACACAACAAACCCTCAAAAACGAACTAAGCGCATTCCTGGGCGAACAGAACGCATTTCGTTCTGTCGTTATACTTATCATCACGCTGTTTATCGCTTATGGGCTCAGCAAGCTCGTCGCGCTGGCGATCATCCGTCTAGCCCAGTGGGTAGCAGTCAGCAGCGATACCACTAGCAGCGCTGAGCGTCAGATAATGCTACGACGGGTCGAAACATACCTCAGCGTCGCGATCGCTTTAGTGCGTGCGGTTATCACCGGTCTGGTGGCATTCTACGCCTGGAAACTGCTAAGCCCCGAGGCAACCAACACAGCTGCGGCCATCGGTGCTGGTACCTTCTTCATCGTTCTCGCCGGTGGTACTATCGGTATGATTTTGCGCGATATCACTGCCGGTTCAGCCATGATAATAGAAGGCTGGTACCATGTAGGTGACCACATAAAAGTCGAGCCATTTATAGATGTTAGCGGTGTTGTTGAACGCGTGACACTACGATCAACCAGGCTTCGTAGTCTCAGCGGTGAGATGATTTGGCTGCACAACCAGCACATCCAGGGCGTCCGTGTAACGCCATACGGCCTGCGCACAATGGCTATCGACATATTTGCCAACAACCAAAAAGTCGGCCGAAACCTGATAGAAAAAGCTATCGCCACCGTGCCTACAGGAACTATGAAGGTCGTCGAGACACCGCGCATATCACGTGAAGAGCAGTGGGGCGAAAACCTTTACTGGTTCACTGTGATCGGCCAGATGCCACCGGGACGTGAATGGCTGCTAGAAAAATATTTCCTCGACTCACTAGTAGAGTTAGACGAACGCCGTCGCGGGCCTAAGACTTTTGTTCGACCGCCTATCGCACGTTACGCCGACGAAGCCGCCGAGCGTAGCTTTAAACGCTCCATACGTATGCAGCGCAAAGAAAAAACCAACAACTAACGTAGGTTTGCTTGAGACGGAACGTGGGCGTCACTCTGGACGGCTGGTGTTTCTGGTGCAAATACCAGAGCTGCTATTAGGACAAAAAAGGCGACTAGCAGTAGGGCTATGGGAGAGAAGTGAATATGAAACGTGGTGGGCTTCTTTTGCATAAAGAATAATTACCTACGCCCATAGTACTCCCATTGGTTGGTTTGTCCAGTGACTTATACATCATAAAATCCAGGCGTCAAGCAAATTACTTATGCATTTAATGACGGTTTAATTTTTCTTTCTACAGTGGCGCTTAGCGTAAAATTTACGTATAGGGATGCAAACCCATTACGCTAGTGCTATAACATAGCTATGATATCTGCGCGGTTTACTGACGGTCGAGTCCCCGTCTCAAAAGTCTCATTTTTATTCAAAACAGAAAACAGGTGGCAACGTTGGCTCGACGTCGAAGCCGCACTCGCAGTCGCCGAGGCTAGCGCGGGGATAATCCCGAGTGAAGCCGCCCTGGCAATACGCCAAGCCGCCTCCATAGAAAACCTAAACATCGAACATGTCCAAGAACGTATGGCCGCAACCAGTCACCCGCTAATGCCACTCGTCGAAGAACTTAGCGGTGTTGTCGGTGAACCACACGGTGGCTGGGTCCATTGGGGCGCTACGACCCAGAACATTACACAAACTGGTGACGCACTGTTGCTACGCGATGCTCATTCTATCTTTATCGACCAACTGGGCGAGCTGTTCGGAGCCTTGTCTCACCTGGCCGATCGCAGCGCCACTATGGTCTGTGCGGGTAGAACTCACGGACAGCAAGCGGTGCCGATAACATTCGGCTTCAAAGTGGCTGGTTGGATAGATGAGCTGACTCGCTCGCTAGATCGCCTACGTGAAATAGAACCCCGAGTCTTTACGGCAATGCTCGGCGGCGCTGTTGGCAACTACGCTTCTCTAGGCAAACAGGGACCAAAGATACAGGATGACCTGGCTAAGCAGCTCGGCCTACATTCTATGGCCGTCCCATCGCGCGCAGCCAACGATGCCCAGGCTGAGTACGTCTGTGCCCTAGGTCTACTAGCTGGAACAGCCGGCAAGATCGCCCTGGAAGTCTACGTCCTGATGACCACCGAATACAACGAGGTCAGCGAACCGGCACCCGAAGGTACCGTCGGCAGCTCCACCATGCCGCACAAACGTAACCCGCAACTCGCCGACGACTGCATCGCTATATCGGCCCAAATACGTGCCCTGGTTCCACTAGCCCTGCAGGGCATGATGCACGATCACGAAGTTTGCGGCGCCAACAGCCTAATGATAGATGATGCCCTGGAACGAGCCTGCTGCCTGACTGGCGACATGTTGAACCGTCTAGTGGTTATCATCTCTGGGTTGGAACTACACGAAGAAAACATGCGCGAAAACCTAGACCTAACAGATGGTCTGATATCTTCCGAACGTGTCATGTTAGCGCTGGGCAAGTTCATCGGCCGCCAGCACGCCCACGAAGTTGTTTACCGCGCCGCTCAGGACGCAACCCGCGGTCGTGGAGAATTCGCAGAACTCCTAAAAACTAACGAAGAAGTCAGCCAGCACTTGAGCGCCAGCGATATAGATCAGTTACTCGACCCAGTAGAGCAGACTGGATTATCCGCAGACCTAGCCAAAGACGCTGCAGTACATGCCGCCAAAATAGCCACCGATATCGCAGAACGTAAAGCCAGCGCCAAACAACGTGTTCGCGCTGTGAGTCCAGTGCACAAAAAATAAGCGCCGGTGTATACTTGGCCTATGAGTAAGCATAACTATGTTATTGGGCCAAAATCATACGACATTTATATAGCAGTTCTGAAGGTAGGCCTTAGTGTAGGTGCTGCCGTAGGTTTTGCTATCAGTGCGGGACTAAATATCTTTAACGACGCAGGGCTAGTAACGGCGCTATGGAATGCTTTTTGGCAAACCCTAGTAGTGTTGTTTCATGTCGTTTTTTGGACGACTTTGACATTCTTCGTCCTAGAGCGATTGGGCGTCGATGTTAAAAAAGGCATGACCGAAGAGGTCGACAAAGCCATGAAGCAAGCAATGAAGCCGTTAAAGTCATCTTCGCTAAACATTCCAGCCCACGAGATATGGCTCAGCGGACTATGCGGCGTAGCTCTGATGCTGGCACCGTTTTACGTGCACCTGCTAGGTATACGCGGAGCAGGACTGTTTACTCCGCTGATCAACCCAGAGCTAGTCGACCAGATATCGGGGTTACTGGCTATCTTTGGTGCTGCAATACTAATACTGGCACTGCTCCAGTATGTTAGCCGCAAATGGACTGCCCAGTTAGCTTATCTAAACTTCGTCATCGTGGCCGTTGCCAGCGTATTAGCCGTTTTTGCATTCATGAACCTGCCGATTGTCAGTGAAGAGTTCGTGGCAACTATCATGAAAAACTCTGACAGTTCCCTTAGAAGCGTCGCCAACACCGCCATGTGGACTAACTTGACTATAGGTATCTCAGTAGCGGTCGGGTCGTTGTATGCGCTATACGAAGCCTATGTCATCGTTGGACGCACCCAGAAAAAATAGTCGAAAGACATATGACAAAAACAGATTTCAAAAAAGAACTTGATAGCTACAAGGCAACCGTTCATGAGTTTCGCGTCGTCGACATACCTGCCATGCAGTATCTCATGATCGACGGACACGGCGATCCTAATACTAGTAAAGAATTCGCAGCTGCCATCCGCGCGCTTTACCCGATAGCGTACAAACTAAAGTTCGCCAGCAAGCAAGAACTCGGCAAAGACTATGTCGTCATGCCGCTTGAAGGTCTATGGTGGGCGAAGGATATGTCAACGTTTACGACGGCTCGTGACAAATCGCAATGGGATTTTACGCTCATGATCATGCAACCAGACTGGATAACTGAAGACATGTTCAAGGCTGCCCTACAAAAGGTAATGGAGAAAGATCCTCCGAAAAACCTAGAGCAAGTGCGTTTTGAAACTCTGAGTGAGGGTACATGTGTACAGACGCTGCATATAGGCTCATTCGATGACGAAGCTGGCATTCTGGACAAAATGCACCACGAATTCATCCCTGCGCAAAACCTGAAAATGACAGGGAAACATCATGAAATATATCTCAGCGACTTTCGCCGGGTATCACCAGAAAAGCTCCGCACTATTTTGCGACAGCCCGTCGAACAAGCGAAGTGAGATACCCCTTAGCTGAGGTTTATTTTAGTCAAATCTCCGTTAAGTACTCTTGGCTTTAGCGCAACGATCTCGTCGCTATAAGGCATGTCGGGTATGGGATTGTATAGAAATATGGGTTTGTCGAGAACAAATGCAGCCGACATTTCCATGAAAGTACTGCCGCCCACGTAGTGTTCGACACCATTTTTGAAGTCGTTGTAGACCAAAATTGCTTTTGAGGCTGATATTTTGGCGAGATGTTGACGTATCAGGTAAGCCTGTTGGTCGGCAATTTGCTCCTGAGCCATCTTGCTCCAGTCATCCTTTTCGCTAATATCAGGTGTCTCAACAGAGTACCCGAGACCTCGCAAATCATCTGCGACCTTGAGCCACTTATCTTTGTGGGATATTGAGGCGCAAATAACTATGTCTGAGAGTTCAGAGCCGAACTCTTCTAAAAAACGGTTACTCATACGGTTAGTAATATACCAGCATAGTTACGAAAAAAGCACACCGATAGGGTGCTAGAACAAGAATAAACATGACAGAGTAGGGGACTCGTGGGTCGGCGGACTAGATGTCCGCCGACCCACAGGAGATCAGACGCAGTTGCAGATGAGTCTGATCTCATTGACCAGCAGCCGCGCCATGAAAACGATGTTCGCCTCGGCGAGCGTCCCATTGACGAAGCAGTCCTCGGCGATCTCCGGCACTTCTTCCAGGTTGATACCCGCCATCAGGACGCCCCGCTGACCTTCGGTCAGAACGTTCTGGATGAAGTGCTGCGTCTGTGCAGCTACTCGGTCGCCTGTTTTGCCGATCGACTGGATTTCCTCCTCCGAGGCACTTTTGTCATCGACTACCGACTTCCACTCGTGGAAAGTTGGCCTGAACCCCGTGTTCGTGTGTAGCCGTTTGGCATACGGCCGCAAGACCTTACTGTTACTCACAGCTTCTCCTGTTCGAAGTTGTCCTACTCTGTCAAAGTTCTAGAGATGAACGAATATCATCTCACGAAACTCTTTTATTTTATCATAAATATGATAAAAAGTCAATCTCTATAGTCTCCGCAATCCTAAACCATAAGGTTTAAAGCTCTGGAGACTACCGAGAATGCGCTAATGCGCATTCTCGGAGCCATATGCAATTGTCTAAGGACGCTTGACCTCGATGGTCATGCTGGTGTAGTGGTCGTTGCGCCACCACTTGAGCGCCTGTTCCAGCTTCTCGAGAATGTCGTCACCGACGGAGCTGGCGCTCACCATCACGACCACATCCTTCGGGGTACGTGAATCAGCGAAGCAGTAGTTCATCGAAGCGCCCGAAAGCTCTCGATGCCTGGCAGCCCTCGTCTTGAGAGCCTCCATGACGAGCCTGGCCTTACGCTCTGGCATACCTCGCCGGAACACAACCTGAATCTGATCCATGACTACCTCCTGTAGTCGGTTGGTGTGCAAACACGACAAATTTCGCGTGTGCACATAGCGACTACAGGATTTGCATATGACTAAAATGTGCTTCGGAAACAAAAATACTCCGTTTCAACGAAACTAGAGTATTTTAGCATAAATAGTATGTTCTGTCAATTCGTGGCAGGGGAGACAGGACTCGAACCTGCAACCAACGGTTTTGGAGACCGCTACTCTACCAATTGAGCTACTCCCCTATGAGTTCCTGGCGGAACGAAACCAGTATAACAGTAGTAGACAGATATGAGAATATATTTGCTATACTAGAACACATATGAAGTCTCTGAGTCTCTCGCGACCGCTCGTCATTACTGTTATCGGCCAACCAGGATCAGGGAAAAGTTTTTTCGCCCGACAGTTCGCCGAGATGTTTGGCGCCCCACTGGTTAGTTACGATTTTCTGCGCCACACGATATTTCCAGACTCACAGTACAGCCCTGATGAAGACAAGTTGGTAGGAAGCCTAGGCCACGAACAAACCCAGGAGCTAATGCGTACTGGCAAAACCATCATCGTCGATGGTGGCATGAACACTCGCGCTGCCCGAGCCGAGCTAGACAAGCTACTGAAAAAGCACAACTACGGCACTCTGGCTGTTTGGGTACAAACCGACGAACCAACATGTCGTGCTAGATCACTAAAACGCAGTAAAAAGCGAAACGGTGACGCGCTAAATACATCTATGGATGAAAAAGCTTTCGTGCGCTATGCTCGCCAATTCAACGCTCCAGTTATTTCTGACCAAGTCATAGTTATCAGCGGCAAACATACCTTTGCATCGCAGGCAAAAATAGTCCTCAGAAAACTAGTCACACCACGTGACCCAGCCGCACCTCCACCTGCCCGAAAAGTGACCGACAGTCCTGATATAACGGAACCTCCACGAGATGTTCAGCCGCGGCGCCACAACCTCTTCATCAACTAGCTCAACTGGGCAAATAGTAGATGAAGAATTTGGCGATATAGTCTACCGCCGCAGTCCGCAGGCGCGTTATGTTCGTGTTCGTGTCACCGAAGACGGGCGCGTCCGAGCATCACTGCCAAAACGCGCGCCACTCAACATGGTCCGCGAACTAGTCGATAGCTCACGCCTACAGATTCGCAAGCTAGTCGAGGCCCAAAAAGCCAAACGCATAGCCTACGAGACTGGCATGCAGATAGGTCACTCTCACAAACTGCAAATACGTCACGCTACCAACATAGCCCAGCCACGCGGTCGCGTCAGCGGACAGGTCATTGACATAGTTTTACCGGTCGAACACCCGAGTGACGAGGCCCAAAGCTTCCTGTCCCGTTACGTGCGCAAGGCACTCGATAACGAAGCAAAGGCGTTTTTGCCACGACGCTTGCGCTACCTGGCAGATCAGTTCGGTTTTGATTACGAAAAAGTCCGTTTCGGAAATCAAACAGGGCGATGGGGCAGCTGCAGTAGCACTGGTACGATATCGCTAAATGTTGCCCTGATGAACACGCCTGTCGAGGTTATCGACTACGTTTTGATCCATGAACTAGCCCACACCAGGCACATGAACCACAGCAGGGAGTTTTGGCAACTAGTCGAGCAGTGTCTGCCGAACTACCAAACTCACCGCAAAACACTAAAAACCATGAGCCCTATCTGCTAGACTAAAGACAATGAAACGTGAAGAGGTGGGCAAAAACAGTATCGTCGCGCAGCGTCTAGAGAATACTATGCGTAAACTAGTCGTCGTTCTGCCCCTGTTAGCGGCATTGTATGGCGTCATCATCGAGATGGGCTGGGCACAGGGATCACCAGGCTTTACGGTAGAACTGTTCGTAACGCTCATAGCCCTCGCTGTCGTGCTGGTTACTTTGCAGTTAGCCATGAAACGCAGCGCAAAACCAACGCGCGTAGTATTAGTCATCGGCTACCATATACTGATGTTCGCAGCGCTTTTGTTCATATTTGGTGCCACTAGCCCTATAGCCATCGGCTGGATATTCCTGATAATCATCACCCAGGCCTTTTTCGGTACCTACTGGGCACTACTGAGCTATCTGCTTTTCGTAGCGCTACTAACGTGCAACTACACACTGTACGAAGTTCATGGCTACGGCGCCCTGGCAAACCATATACTCGCAGCCGTGTTTATGGCGGCAGTGGCATTGATATTCGCCTCACTCAGTTCACTGGAACTTTCTGAACACACCAAAATAGCCGTCGCCGAAGCACGCGAGCACGAGCAACGAGACGCGCTACTGACTATCATCAACGGTGCATCACAGGCGATATTCACAGTCAGTGGTGGTGGCATTATCCGCATCTACAACGCGGCATTTTTGAACCTGCTGGACACTAACGCCAGCATCGCTGGGCGCAAAGTTGATGACATCATGGCGCTGTACGACAGAGAGGGTAAAGAGGTATCGTTACATCACCTAATGAAAAAGGACGATCATTTCGAGCGTGATGACTTGACGCTACGCTTCACCGATGACGACGAAATACGCCTGTACCTGAGTGTCAACAAAGTCCAGAGCGCCTTTAGCTCTCTACGTCACCGTGGCGGCGATACTTACGTCTGCATCGCCCGTGATGTCACAAAAGCAAAAAGTCTAGAAGAGGAGCGCGACGAATTCATATCAGTTGTCAGCCACGAACTACGCACACCTGTAACCATTGCCGAAGGGTCACTCAGCAACGTCCAATTCTTTATGGAAAAAGGTACTGACGCCAAAAAACTCGCACCAACCATAAAGGACGCTCACGAGCAAATAGTACTACTAGCCACCATGATAAACGACCTGGGAACGCTGTCCCGAGCCGAACGTGGCGTTGGTGATAGCACTGAAGAAATAGATATACGTGACCTAGTAGAAACAATGTACAAGAACTACCAGGAAGCAGCTGACAAAAAGGGTCTTACTCTGGACCTAGATACCAGCCCTCAGCTAGGCAACATAACAACCAGCCGCCTATATCTGGACGAAATGCTGCAGAACCTACTAAACAACGCCATCAAATACACCCAAAAAGGCTCAGTGACCTTGTCGGCCCACCGCACTGACGACAAGATAGAATTCGCCGTCCGTGACACCGGCATTGGCATAGGCAAAGCCGACCTAAAGCACATATTTGAAAAATTCTATCGCTCCGAAGACTACCGGACCCGCGAAAGTTCAGGAACCGGACTAGGCCTATATGTCGTTCGCAAGCTGATGAAAAAACTAGGTACCGTTGTAGAAGTAAAAAGTCGCCTAAACCACGGCTCGACATTTAGTTTTGTGCTGACCGATAAACAGCCAGATGACAAAGGCTTGACTAGCGAGTAAAAAACAGAGATACTTGACAGTGACAGGTCTACAACTATATGTAGACTCTTTTTATTTATAAACGAGGAGTGAGACAAGGTGGCAGAACGTAAAAAAGCCGATGCTACGCCTAAAAAGGCAGCAAGCGCTGTGAGAGCAAAGGCTGAAAAGCCAGCTCGCAAACCACAAAAGTGGACTAAGCCGTTTCGTGCAATCGGCGGTTATTTCAAAGGCGCATGGGTAGAGCTACGACAAGTTCGTTGGCCTGACCGCAAAGCAACTTGGAGCCTAACACTGGCTGTCATCTTGTTTTCAGCCTTTTTCGCACTGGTTATCCTGGGCCTGGATGCCGTGTTTAGTTATCTGTTCAAGGAGGTGATTCTATAATGGCAAACGCAAAACGTTACGACAGCACCCGTGCTTGGTACGCAGTGCATACCTACAGCGGTTACGAAGAAAAAGTTGCCGACAGCATCAAGCAGCGTGTTGACAGTGTCGACATGGCTGACAAGATCTTTGACGTGCTAGTTCCAAAGGAAAAGCAGATCGAGATAAAGAACGGCAAGCGCAAGATCGTCGAAAAGAAGATCTTCCAGGGCTACGTTCTAGTAGAAATGAAACTAACCGAGGACGCTTGGTACATCATCCGTAACACCCCAGGTGTAACCGGATTTGTAGGCAGCGGCACAGATCCTACGCCTATGAGCGACGGTGAAGTTAGCAAGATCAAAAAGCGCATGGGTGTCGAAGATCCAAAGCACTTCATCAACTTTTCAGTTGGCGAAGTTGTTAACATCACTGACGGTCCGTTCAAGGGCTTCGACGGTGCTATCTCTGAGATCGACAACACCAAAGGCAAGATCCGCGTCATGGTGAGTATGTTCGGTCGCGACACCCCGGTAGAGCTTGATGCCCTACAAGTGAAGAAGGTGTAGACAGTTTGTGCCAAAAGTGGTACAATTTACCACTGTTACGCACTGCAAATGCTTCAACTAATGCAGTAAGACTAGAAAAAGGAAAGTTTAATGGCTAAAAAGATTATCGGCAATTTGAAATTGCGCGTTCCTGGCGGTAAAGCGTCAGCAGGTCCTCCAGTTGGTTCAACTCTGGGTCAATGGGGACTAAACATGATGGATTTCATCAACCCTTTCAACGACGCAACCAAAGAATACCAGGGTAAAGACGTTATCGTTCACATACAGGTTTACGAAGACCGCACCTTTACCTGGCAGACTCTAGGTCGTCCTGTTGACGACCTGATCCGCGAAAAAGTTGGTATCCAGAAGGGTTCTGGCAAACCACACGCTGAAAAAGTTGGCAAGATCAGCCGCAAAGATCTAGAAGAGATCGCCAACATCAAGATGTCTACCCTGAACGCAAACGACCTGGACGCAGCTGTCAAAGTTGTCGCCGGAACCGCGCGCAGCATGGGCGTCGAAGTAACCGAATAGTATGAGTGAGTATACTAGCAGCCAGCATTACCGCGATGACCCCGAAGAGGAAGTTAAAGCAGCGCTGGAAGCTGGTAATACTACTGATAGTATCCGGGACACCCTAGAAGCACGACAGCAGACAGAAGAACGTCGTAAGCCTCGTGACGAGGAAGCACTACGACGTATTGGGGCGCAAATAGCCTATTTGGAGCAAATAATTTAAATCACGTGGGAGGCCGAAGGCCGATCGCACCACGAAGGAGAATGAAATGGCAAAGAAAGCCGAACTGCTAGAAAAAGCAGCTGAACTAAAACTAGAAGTCAGCGAAAAGAATACTATCGCTGAGATCGAAGCAGCTATCGCAGGTGCTGAAAAGCACGAAGTTCGTGAAGCAACTACCGCTAAAGCTGGTAAGCGTTCTGAGAAGGCTATCAAAGAAGCTGAAGAGAAGGCTGAGAAAGAAGCTCGCAAAGAATCTGGCGACACTACTCCTCAGTCTGACGAGGCTGAAGCTGTAGTCAAGAAGGGTGCAGCCCCTGTAACTCGTCCACGCCTAGAGCGCCGCGGCAAGAAATACCAGGAAGCTGCTGCAAAACTAGAAAAGGGCAAGGCTTACAGCCTAACCGAAGCTCTAGCACTAGCTGCAACAACTAGCCCAAGCAAATTTGACGCCAGCGTCGAAGTTCACGTCGTTCTAGGCGTTGACCCACGCCAGGCTGACCAGAATGTCCGTAGCACCGTTAGCCTACCTAACGGCACCGGTAAGACCGTCCGTGTTGCTGCTTTCGTCCCATCTGACGAAGCCGAAGCTGCTAAAAAAGCTGGCGCCGACGTCGCTGGCGAAGAAGCAGTTGCAAAACTATTGTCTTCAGAACAGCTAGACTTTGACATCCTAGTGGCAACCCCACAGATGATGCCAAAGCTTGGTAAATTTGCTCGTCTGCTTGGTCCACGCGGCCTGATGCCTAACCCTAAGAGTGGTACTGTCGCAACCAACGTTGCCCAGGCCGTTAAAGAAGCCAAGGGCGGCAAGGTTGAATACCGTGTAGACAAACAGGCTATCGTTCACCTAAGTATCGGTAAAGTCAGCT